>JAPLZH010000064.1 GCA_026395105.1 Candidatus Tayloriibacteriota bacterium | reverse complement strand
ATTGCAGATCCTGCGCTATACATTTTCTCAATACAAAACCTCTCTCCAAAAGACAAATGATGATATTTCATATGACAATTAAATTAATTATTTTGTTAATACATTAATTCTACTGTCCTACTTCAAAGGTAGCTAGTTCCTGAGATGAGAGCGACCTGTAAAACGGACGCGCGAGTATTGGTTCATGGTTTCATTGCCGAAAGGCATTGGAGACAGTTCCTTGTAAAGATAAAGTTTGTCCCGCGCTTGCGGTTTCCGAGATAGCGCCGATTCAATCGCCGTCATTAAGGAAAATCTCGTGGGACATTTCACCCAGCTAAGCCTCAGCACTTAGTAACTGGGTCCGCCGTCGCCCCCGTTCGCCCGACTCTTCCTCCGCGCACATATAATGGTTTGTTGGTGCGTTTCTTAGGAGAAATTGAAGAAATCTGGGCTGTATGGCAGCCACGGCAACACGGCCATTCTCGAACTGAGTTCTTGGTGGGCCGTAGCTGAAAATCCATCCTTATCAGAAGGACATATGTGATGGTCGAACGACGCAGGCAAGGAGAAGCGCCAGCACGTCGTAAACGTATCTCGTTACCAAGGGCTTCGTTTCTTTACTCCCATGGTTGTACGCGATAGACCGGCGCTGTCAAAGGTTATGGAATTACTGCAAAATACGAATTCCTCGACCTTGTAAATTAGTTCTTCGTGCAGTGTTAGAAACAGGTAAAGACGAGCAGGTCTTTGCTTCACGGGCGCCCTTGGGTCTTCCAGAGCTTCGGCTTCGGAAAAACTCATCGGCGCCTTTTCCTTTTATTAAATTTAAAAATCCGAAAGTAGCTCAGAAATGCGGAGACCGCGCTCATTTAATTTATTATGAGTTTCCATGATTCCGCGGGAGCATTGAATTCTTAGGAGGTCGGCATTGTGAGCAGTATTTATATAATCAATAACTCGGAATTCGGCGCTCTCCACTTTTTTTGCCTCAAATTTTATAAAATCGAAATGTTCTTTTTTCGACATCTCTTCAAACTTTTTAGAAAGTGATTCTGTGGCTCTCTGAATTATCTGTGAGCCATCATTTATTTCTATAATTTTCTCCGGCATCGGTAATCCGAGTAAGGCAAATAAATGTGTTTCGAAAATGGTGGAACCGGTGACACCGAATGTACTATTTTCAGTTTGAAGTTCTGATTCGAAGGTGGTGGAGGCTGGCTGACGTGCATTAATCTCTAGAAGATAAAGAGTTTCTTTTTCCGTGTCGTAGATCACATCTATGCCGAAAAGGCCGAGCCATCCATCCTTTTGCATTTTCTCTGCCACCTTAGTCGCGATTCCTTCATACTGCTCTAAAAGTCTTTCTGTAAGCAAAGAATGCGTAAGTGACCAATCATTTCCTATAGTCGCGAAGGGGGAATCAGTATAAGGCAAAAGACCTGTTATCTGATAGCTTATATTTCCGTATAAAATCTTATCTTTCCCAACAGTAATATTCGATGTAAAAACTGGGCCGTTTATAAACTCAGTCACTTTTGCCATTCGCTCAGGGAATTTCGCCTGGAGGGTGGCGAGTTCTTTTTTAGAATTTATAAGAACAGTGCTGTCGCCGGTATGTCCGCGACCCCACTGTACTATCATCTTTTGCTTACCTTTTTTCCAGACTATCTCGCTCGCTTTTTTTACTTCAAATGCAGGAAGAATACTAGAAAGCTCGCCGAGCCACTCTATCTGCGATATTTTATTTTCCACCTTCTCCGACAGTTCTGCGCTAGGGTTTAAAATTTTCCAACCGTTTTCTTTGCAAATTTCTTCAATCTTTTTCGTATTCTTAAAAACTAGAATATAGCCGTTCTTTTTCTTTGCCATTTCTAAAATCGGCCGAGAATCTGCATGTGAAAGTAATTCATGGGTATCTAAGATCTCTGGGTTGTTTATCAGAATTACATTTTCAGGAAATTCCGCCTGAATTTTCTCTGAATACGGAGTTTTATTAGTGATAATGTAATAGCCGTTTCCAGGCTCTAGCCCAGTCGCGCGTTCTATATCACGAGTGACATATACGAGCGGATGTGCTTTAATGATTTTGCTAAGGCTGTCCATGAGGGCGATTATAGCATAAATATGGCAAATTTTTACGTAATAGGCACTCCGATAGGAAATCTCGAAGATATAACACTTCGGGCTATTTCCGTACTAAAAAGTGCGGATTTAATTCTCTGTGAAGATACGCGAACGACCAGAACTCTTTTGAATAAATACGATATTCACACACAGACGATGAGCTATCATGTGAAAAGTAAAATTGAGAAAATTGATCACATAATCACTCTTTTAGAAGAAGGCAAAAATATCGCTTTAGTTTCGGACGCGGGGACGCCCTGCATTTCTGATCCTGGAGTAATGCTCGTGGCGAAAATACGTGCGCATTTTTCTGCAAAAGAGACTTCTTCTGCGCCCGTCATAATTTCCGCCATCCCCGGCCCATCCGCGCTCGTCTCCGCTCTGTCTATTTCCGGACTTCCGGCCTCCGACTTTCTTTTCCTCGGATTTTTGCCTCATAAAAAGGGCAGGGAAACTCTTTTTAAAGAAATCGCAAGCTCCACTCGAACCGTCGCTTTTTATGAATCTCCACATAGAATTTTAAAAACTTTGGAATCATTGGCAAAGCATACGCCTGACAGGAAAATAGTTATAGCTCGCGAGCTTACTAAATTCTTCGAAGAAGTTTTAGAAGGCCGTGCGAGCGAGCTCACCGAAATATTTACAAAAACTCCCGAAAAAGTCAGAGGTGAATTCGTGGTAATGGTCGCCCCTTTGTAGTATAATCTCCAATATCATGTCAAAAAGACAAATTATTTTTGTTTTAGGAATAATAATATCCTTCATTCCTTTCTCTGGTTTTACCTCTGATACGAAGCAAAACCTCGTCATTATCTTTGGATTAATAGTGGCCGCCGTTTCCCTAACTCTTAAAAAAGAGCCTAGGGTGATTTCAGATAAAGAAGCTTTTGATTCTAAATCTGGCGCATCTTCATTTATCCAGAGTGATAAAAGTGCTGGTTCTGCTCCAAAAGGAATGTAATATTTGGTGTGAATAAGTTTGAAAGCAAAGCATGAAGAAAATCCTTGGGATTTTAATTTCTGTTCTCTTATTAGCAGGTGCTTCTGTCTATGTTTTGGTATGGGTCGCACCGAATTCCATCGATCCATATTTGTATAATTCATCCGTCGCTAATTCAGGAATGATAATTAAAGTGACTGATGAAATCACACATGTGGATACTCCTGATTCTGTAAAAGCTATTTATATGACAGGCTGGGTAGCAGGTTCTCTTTCACTTCGAGAAAAATTAGTTAAGCTTATAGATACCACTGAATTAAACTCTGTAGTGATAGACGTAAAAGATTATTCAGGCCGTCTTAGTTTTATACCGAGTGATCCCTCTTTGCAAAAGATAGGTTCTGGTGAATCCAGAGTTAAAGACATGAAAGCTTTTGTAAAAGAATTACATGATAAAAATATTTATGTAATCGCTAGGATTTCTTCATTTCAGGATGCGTATTTAGTAGGAGCACGCCCAGATTTAGCTGTAAAAAGAAAAAGTGATGGAAAGGTCTGGAAAGACAATAAAGGCATTAGCTGGCTAGATCCTGGTTCAGAAGAGGTTTGGCACTATCTCACGGAGATCGGCAAAGAGGCATATTCTGTAGGCTTCGATGAATTAAACTTTGACTATATTCGCTTTCCTTCAGATGGGGATATGAATAATATTTCCTATACTTTTAGTACGAGTACAAAGAAGGCGTTGGTTATAAAAAACTTTTTTTCATATTTGAGGGATAATTTAGGGGATATTGCGGAAAAGGGAAAACCTACTGTTAAACTTTCCGCCGATCTTTTTGGTATGACGACTACGAATAGCGATGATTTAGGAATCGGTCAGGTAATGGAAAATGCTCTTCCGTACATGGACTATATTTGCCAAATGGTTTATCCATCACATTATCCAGCGACTTTCATGGGATTCGCTACGCCTGCTGAAAAGCCTTATGAAGTGGTGAAATATTCTATGGACAAAGCTGTGGCACGTGTTCGTGTGGCGAGTTCTTCTATAGCAAAGCTTCGCCCATGGCTTCAGGATTTTAGCATTGGGCATACGACGTACACTGCAGATATGGTTCGAGCGCAAATGACAGCTACCTATGATTCTGGATTAAATAGCTGGCTACTTTGGAATGCTTCGAATAAATACACTGAATCTGCACTTATACACACGACTAGCAGTGAGAGTAAGTACCCACACCCTCCCCCACACTATTGATGGAAAGTAAATAGGCAGTTCCCTCGTAATAAATGATTATGAGAGGACTATCAAAATCACAAATAGATGAAAGATTAGTAGAACTTAGAAATCTAAGAACGCTTTAC
>JAPLZH010000068.1 GCA_026395105.1 Candidatus Tayloriibacteriota bacterium | reverse complement strand
TTGCAGATCCTGCGCTATACATTTTCTCAATACAAAACCTCTCTCCAAAAGACAAATGATGATATTTCATATGACAATTAAATTAATTATTTTGTTAATACATTAATTCTACTGTCCTACTTCAAAGGTAGCTAGTTCATTTGGTGTATTCTCATCGTTTTGGCTTAGCTCGAACAATATGAAAAATAAATTCCCGGTGATTCCACCGGTTTTAGGGATTATCGCAGCGGTTGCGGTATTCGTTCTAAGTGCCACCACCGCCAGTGCTGGAAGGTACCAGCAGCTGATAGACGACCCTGGCTTCAAGGTCCCGGATGCAGGTGCATCCGCCGGACTACTAGCCCTGTCCTTTGGTGGCCTCGCCTTACTACGGCGAAGGATGGGAAGGTCGGAGAAATAGTCTGCAATTTCGCAGACTTTAAACACATTGATCAGGCGCGCACGCTCCTGATCATTTTTTATTTTTAACATGTTATACTTTTATTATGAAAAAAGAGACGAACAATGAAACTTTTAACGAACTATATTTACGCCTGAATAAAGAGCAAAAAAAGGCCGTGGATACTGTGGAGGGTCCTCTTATGGTCATAGCCGGTCCTGGAACTGGAAAGACTTCCATTCTAACCCTTAGAATAGCAAATATTCTCAAAGTGACTGATACTGCACCGGAAAATATTCTCGCCCTCACTTTTACTGAATCCGGTGCTTATGCTATGCGAAAAAAGCTGGTTAGTATAATCGGCGCTTCGGCTTATAAAGTAAATATTAAAACATTCCATGGATTTTGTAACGGAATAATCGCTGAATTTCCTGAGAGATTTCCGAGAATTATAGGCTCTGTCAGTATTAGTGATGTAGATCAAATTAGGATAATGGAGGATATTATTTCCGAGGCTAAACTAGAATATCTGAAACCTTGGAGTGATCAGTTTTATTATGTCCGTTCGTCCCTAGGCGAAATCCGAAATTTAAAAAGAGAAGCCGTAAGCGCTGAGGACTTTTTTGCACTAATAAAAAAACAGGAAAAAGATTTTTCACAAATTCCAGACCAATACCACGAAAAAGGTGCCCATAAAGGCAAAATGAAGGGCGAATATATTAAGCTAAAGGAGCATATAGCGAAGAATAAAGAGCTCGCGGGGCTTTATAAAGAATATGAAGAAAAACTCTTAGCGCTTAAATACTATGACTATGAGGATATGATAGTAGAGGTAGTTAAGGCGCTCAGAAAAGATCCAGAATTTCTTCTGATTTTACAGGAAACTTATCAGTATATTTTAGCGGATGAACATCAGGATGCGAACAATGCACAGAACGCCGTGCTCGAGCTCCTTTCGAATTTCCATGAATCGCCGAATTTATTTATAGTAGGAGATGAGAAGCAGGCCATATTCCGTTTTCAGGGGGCATCGCTCGAAAACTTTCTATACTTTAAAAAGCTTTATCCGAAGGCGCTTTCTATTCATTTGCAAAGTAATTATAGATCTACGCAGACTATTCTCGATGCATCACACAGTTTAATAGAGAATAATAAAGTGGGGGAAGGAATAGAGAGGGTCCGCCTAAGTTCAGGAGTGAAAGAAATTAAGGGAACGTTCAGTGGCGAAAGACCCGTAGACATTTATGAATTTTCAAATGCTGAGTTAGAGAAAAGTTTTTTAGCTAGGGAAATTAAAAAGATGATTTCGGAGGGAGTAGAGCCAGATGAAGTGGCAGTTCTATATAGGAATAATAAAGATGCCTTCGATATTTCTAAAGCGCTTAGCCGTGAAGGTATAGTGCATAGAATAGAGTCAGATAAGGATATTTTAAAGGATGAACATATTCGAAAATTAATTCTTATCTTTAAGGCGCTCGGAGATTTATCAAATGCGCCAGCATTAAGTGAAGCACTTTTTATAGATTTCCTAGGGCTTAAAACACTAGATGTTTTTAAAATAATTTCCGCATCAGCGAAAGAAAGAATGAATGTATACGATGCCATTCGCTCAGAGGAATTTTTGCAAAAGATAAAAGTTTCTTTACCGAAAGACGTTTTAGCTCTTTCTCTAAAAATAGATAAATGGGCGAGGATGGCGAAGAATAAAGTTTTTCTAGAACTTTTCGAAACTGTAGTTAGGGAATCAGGCTTTCTTAATGATGCCATTTCAGATACTAATTCACTTTCTCGACTATCAGTGCTCGATGCTTTCTTTAGCGAGGTCGGGAAGACGGCCGAGTCGAAAAAGGAATATTATTTAACGCAGTTCATAGACTATTTAAAGCTAATAGAAAATCATGGCCTACTTATAAAGGCAAATGGGTCTTCGAAAGCTGAGAGAGGTGTGAGATTAATGACAGCTCACCGTTCGAAAGGCCTAGAATTCGAATATGTCTTTATAACTGGTGCTGTGAATGGTAAATGGGGCGGGCAGAGTAATCGCCAGATGTTCCATTTGCCGAAAATCACCGCCGACGGAGAGGGTGATACTAATTCAGCGGAGACTGATAAGCTGGAGGATGAACGCCGTCTTTTCTATGTGGCTATAACCAGAGCGAAAAAGCATGTGATAATCACTTTTGCAAAGGAGAATACTAGCGGAAAAGAGGAACTGCAGACAGAATTTATAGAGGAAATAGATTCGAAATTAATAAATAGAATTAGCCCAGAAATAGTCGAAGAGATAGAGAAAGAAATAAATTCTAAAGTGGGGAATAGATATTCTGAGGTTAAGGAAACTGGCGCCACCATCACTGATGTGGAATATATTAAGGAGCTATTTTTCGATCAGGGATTATCTATTACAGCACTAAATAATTATTTAGAATGTGCTTGGAAATATTTCTTTGTAAATCTTATTCGCTTACCTCAGGCGAAGAATAAGCACATGCTTTACGGTACGGCAGTTCACGAGACACTTAGAACTTTCTTTAATAAATACAGGGAGAATATAGATATGAGCAAAGATGAGTTTTTAAAAATCTTTGAACATAATCTCGGCAAAGAGCCACTGTCTCCAAAGGATTATAAAGAAGCATTGGAAAAAGGAAAGATTTCGCTCGGGGGATATTATGATACATATATGGGAACTTGGAATAGAAATCTTATTACTGAGTACGCTGTTAACGGCGTACATTTGCCTATAGACGGAGCGAATATTCTTTTAAAAGGAAAGCTAGATAGAGTGGAATTTATAACTGAAAATCTGGTAAATGTGGCGGATTATAAAACTGGAAAACCGAAGTCGAGGAATGAAATGGAAGGCAAAACTAAGTCTGACGACGGTGTGAAGTACATGAGACAGCTCGTATTCTATAAGCTCCTCCTAGAACTAGATGAGAAAAAGCGCTTTACAATGCAAAGCGGGGAAATAGATTTTATAGAGCCGAATGAAAGAGGGAATTATAAAAAAGAGAGATTTGATATTATGGACAGTGCTGTCGAGGAATTAAAGGGGGTGGTAAAGGATGTGGCAAAGAAAATCGCCACAGCCGACTTTAAGTCTAACGGCTGTGGCGATTCTGAATGCGAATACTGCGCCCTCGCTAAATTACTTTAATTTCTAGTGTTTTTAATTAGTGGTCGGTGTAGTGCTAGCTGTAGTATTTACCCCTTCCTCTAATAATATCTGACTGATGGCTCCTTCCATTTTACTAACGGACCAAGCCCCATCATTTAGTGAAATAGTCTTTCCAGATCTGGTGACTATGAAGCTGTAGGGAGTTCCTGCGACTCCTGCATCTACTCCAGCCTGATAAACGGTCTCTATTTTTGCCTTTAATTTTCCACTAGCTAGACAGTCATTAAATACTTTAACATCCAGTCCGACAGATTTAGCTATAGTAGGTAACTGAGTCTGGTCAAAACCCTGAGGAGAGCTAGGTGTTACAGAAGGTGTTAATTCATAGAATTTATTTGCAAAGGCAAAATATTTTTCATTCCCACCCTGTGCCCCAGCACATTCGAAGGCTAACGATTCATGACCTGCATTAGGGTGAAGAACGCGGCCGTAGTCATCCGGTTTATCTAGTGGGAAGCTTCTATAAACCCAGGCTACATTTCCGCTCTTTCCTAAATCATTCATAACTTTTCTCATGACAGAATGAAACATTTTGCAGTAAGGACATGATGGATCAGAATATTCGACTATCATAACAGGAGCATTAACATTACCAAAAATATGATCATTCGCTGTTACAGGGGGGACGGTAACTGTATTCTGAGCTATGGCTGCTGCAGCGCTTTGTTTAGCATTTTGTACTGGATTCGGTGCGGTCCTCGTTAAGATCACCGCGAGTCCGACTATTGCACCCGCGAAAACGATAGCGGCTGGAATAGTTAAGGAGCTTTTTAAGGGTGGTTGTGGTTCCATGATTTTTTATAATTAATTATATGCGGTGATTATACCACTTCATTTGCATTTGAGAAAATAAAAAGTGCACACCCTAGCCGGAGCTTTGGTGTGCACATGTTTCAAATGTCTCTGAAGTACAGGAACAAATGGCTTAGGAGGCCAAATCGGCCTGATGGCGGAAGAAGCGGACGCCTATGGCCTCATGCGAATAGCGGGGGTTGCCGTTCGAGTGATCCAAACCACTGCGACCCCAGCCTCCGACATACATGATGCCACCCTGCGAATGGAGGACATTAGTTAAAGTCCATTTGCCTACCAATAATCGCTCGCTTTTGACTTTGTAATGGACAATAAGTCCATATAGGACCTCGATCGGCTTCTCCCTGAACCAGCGGTTCAGTTTGAGACCTGCGAGTTCCTCAGCACATTTCTGTGTGTCTATAGTGATGAGTTTCTCGAGTTTGGCCTTGCGGGCTTTGAACTCGTCCCCGGCCGTTTGATACACGGCTCACTACTGTCCGCTTAATTCCAAAACGATAACTGTGGAGAATCTGGAGGCTTGAGTTTTTTGATAGTCTTTATGGTTAATGATAAAAGGTCGATAATCTGCCTTCTAATCATTAAAGCCTCTCGTACCATCCTCGTGAG
>JAPLZH010000042.1 GCA_026395105.1 Candidatus Tayloriibacteriota bacterium | reverse complement strand
TCTGACTAAAAATTGTGCTAGAATAATGCATACGAAAGAGCCCTTAGGCAGTATTAAGTTGATAATGGTTTCGATAAACATATTATCCCTTATCCTAAGGGTTTTTTCTATGTGGAGGGATTTTTAAGCGGACACTAGTGCCTTTTATTTCATATTCTTGATTCATTTCAATAATAATATAATATCACACACTAAAGGATTTCTAGTCTACTTTTCAAACATACCATACAATGGTCTAAAATA
The DNA here is from genome assembly GCA_026395105.1 of Candidatus Tayloriibacteriota bacterium. Lineage (GTDB taxonomy): Bacteria > Patescibacteriota > Minisyncoccia > Phycocordibacterales > PALSA-1337 > JAPLZH01. Next base: position 6,447 of record JAPLZH010000042.1, on the reverse strand, counting down.
TACCATGTGGTGGTATGTTTCAAATGTATGGTAGTGATGCCTAAAAATGGGCGGGGAAATTTGCAAAAAAAAATGATAAAGGGCAAAGAGATTCGGTCCTTACAGGACCTGTACACCTTTCGCATTTTTTCGGCTGATTACAGCCTCAAAAATATGCTCAAGGTCTTCGAATCTCCTACGCGAAGCGCGAAGGCGCTTCGCTCGGGTCCACAAATTTAAAAAGCCGTGCAAACGCACGGTTTTTTAAATTTGTGGACCCGAGGAGATTCGAACTCCTGACCTCCGCTTTGCAAAAGCGGCGCTCTACCAACTAAGCTACGGGCCCATTATATTAAAAACTACAAAAAGGACGAACCACTGACAACGGACACATACTAACCTTTTTTTGATTTTAGAGCAAGGTCTAATAAATGTTCGAGAAAACTGGAAAGGGATGCCCCAACCACGGCCAAAGACTTCGGCAAAAGTGATTCATTCGTCAAACCGGGTAATGTATTAGTCTCTAAAACGTAAATTCCGCGCCTAGGATGAATCATAAAATCAGTGCGGGAATAGTGGCTGAGGTTAAGGGCCTCATGCGCCTCGCGCGCGAGGCGCATGATTTCCCCCCTCTCTTCCTCCGTAAAATTCCCTGGGCAAATCTCATCTGACTTCCCTTCATACTTTGCAGAATAATCGAAAAGCGCGCCATTATGTGGACGAATCTCTATAGGCGGTAATGCATATAAAGATTCATTTCTAAAACCTTCGATGACAGCGCAAGTAGCCTCTTTGCCTTTAATATATTCCTCTATCATTATGTCATCGGAAATTTTAAAAGCCTCATCTATAGCCTTAATAAAAGACTGAAAATCTAGCGCAAGAAATACGCCAACCGATGAACCGGAGGAAACGGGTTTGACTATTGCAGGCATCGGAAAACTTCTAAAGATATGAAAAGCCCTTTCTTCGACACTCCTCGCGTCTCCGTCTTTTTCTATTAAAATATGATACGGCGTTTTAATTCCATTCTTTTTATATGCCTTTTTAGACAATGCTTTATTCATGCCGACCGCCGAAGAGTGTGAACCAGATCCTGTAAAAGGAATTCCGTGTGCCTCTAAAAATCTTTGCACTTTTCCATCTTCTCCGTACTGACCGTGAAGCGCATTAAAAACTACATCCAGCCTCTTAAGCGCGAGGTCCGGAGAAATCGGCAAACCAGCCACATGCCAAACGCCTTCTTTATCTAAAAAAATATCCACGACATCAAAGCGCTCCTTCGGAATGTTTTTTATAACCGCTGCGCCTGTTTTTATGGAGACGTCATATTCGTGGCTAGGTCCGCCTCTTAGTACACCGACTTGAATTTTCATGAATACATTATACAAAAGAAAAGAGCACTCTGCCAGACTCTATCTGTACAGTATGTGATGTATTTACTTATTTTCCCTCCTTCTTTCCATATCCTTATAGCAATAATCTCTCGACGTCTCAGAATCTATTTTTAGGCAAATATCCTTATCCTCATTTCTTATAGCTTTTTGCATATAACATCCGTCTGTGCCTCCTCCATATTTATAAGGTATAAGAGGAATTGATATGCATAATAATCCACTCATCTGTAAAACTAGAAATATTGAATAGGCGCTGAATATTAAGAATAAAGAAGTAAAGACAGAGAAAAAGGTATTATTGAAAAAATTAGACGAATTATATTTTCGATGTCTTCTTACACCTAAATATACTAAAAAGATAATCAATAATGCTGGAATTCCACTGAAATACACTGGCCAAACTTCAGACACAAAAAATCTGAGAGAAAAAAATATCAAATCAATAACGACCGCAACGATAAATATATTCCTCCATATTTTTGTATTTTGATCTGGCTCAGCTTTGAGAAAGCTTTTTAAAATGACATAGACTATGGGTAATATGACAAAAGGTGCTAGGTTAATCGGGATAAGAAAATTAAGTAATTCAAAACTGCCAGAGCTCGCGTGAGCAATATTTGTTAAGGGAAAAATGACTGCACATAAAACAAGGATTCTTTTTAACATAGTTAATATTATACAAAGAAAATCGCGACCCTGCGAACTTTTTTGTTAATATGCATTTTTATTTAAGCCTTATTCTTCTCAGCTTTTTCTGATAGGACAAAGAGAAGCGGTGGGCTTCGGCATTAGCTAGTAGTACTTCAGATTCGCGTCTTTGCTCTTTTATCATTTGCAAAGTGGCCTCTTCCCCTCGAATTTCGCGGGGTTTATGTTTTTCATCCTTAATTACATTCACTATTTTAACACTCATTATTTTAGTCTGGGGGCAAAGAGAAAAAACACTAGTGGCCATACTGCGCATCGGATCGCCTCCATCCATGACTATGAGATCAGGCATCGGCCATTCAGTGTGTTTGAGACGTCTTTCCAAAACTTCTTTAGTATTATTTATATCATCATTCCCTTTTCCGCTTTTTATTTTAAACATTCTATAGTCAGACTTTTTGGCTATTCCATCTTCTACGACGACCATCACACCCACAGTTTCACTTCCGCCAAAATGCGAAATGTCATAAGCCTCTATTCTAAAAGACTTGGCCACAGCGGAAAAACTGTCCGAAAATCCTCCATTTTCGAGACTTCCCGGCCTCTCTTTTTTAATTAAAGCAATGTCCTGAATATGTGTGAGCGCCCGAATTTGCCTCTTCGCTATGCCCGCTAATTCGAATTCATTCTTTTTAGCATGGTCTAGCATTTCCTTTTCTAAGGCTTTTAGGATTCCTGTTTTTTTGCCCTCAAAAAGCAAAGTTATGTACTTAATAGTTTTTGCATATTCCTTTTTAGCCTCAGCTGTAGCCGTATTCGGCGAAAGCCCTAGAGTTTCATAGAAGAGATCATAACGTCCCTTTTTATCCTTCCCTGACTTCTCATCTCGAAAAGGAAAAATCTTTCTAATAATTTTCAAGGCTTCTTTAATAAGCCCGCCCTGTGGATACGGACCGAAAGTTTTCTTAATTTTAAAAGGCAAATTTTCGCCCGACTCGCCCTCTAATCCTTTTTCTAAATTTCGCCCACGAATTAAAATCACTCGCGGAAATTCTTCTTTTGTAATGACAACATAGTTATAGCTTTTATCATCTTTTTCTTTGGTATTGTAATACGGCTGGAACTTTTTTATGAGATTACTTTCTAAAATTACAGCCTCGAGCACTGAATCTGATTCTTGCCATTCTAAAGTGTCGGCTTTAGTAATCATATCCACTAAAAGGGGCCCGCGAGTTTCTATAAGGTCATTTTTAAAATAGCTTTTTATACGGTCGCGAAGTGCGGTGGCACGACCAATATACAAAATCTCCGAGCTAGCGCTTCCGCCGGCCGGCAGGCTTTTCCGGAAAAAGTAAACGCCTGGTGAATCTGGAATATTTAATTTTTCGAGATTCTTTATTTGCATAATTCGTGTTTTTACTGCTATTTTGCCTTTATTTTAAGGCCTTTTTTAGGTATTTACCAGTATATGACTTCACATTATTCGCCACCTCCTCAGGTGTACCCTTCGCCACTATCTGCCCGCCATGAGTTCCACCTTCTGGACCGACGTCTATGACATAGTCAGCGCTTTTAATAAAGTCCATATTGTGCTCTATGACCATCACAGAATTTCCTTTATCCACGAGCTTCTGAAGAATTTCTATAAGTTTCTTAACGTCTTCATAGTGCAAACCGATAGTCGGCTCGTCTAAAAGGTAAATCGTTTTCTGCAAATGAGCACGGTAAAGTTCTGAGGAAATTTTCACACGCTGGGCTTCTCCGCCAGAGAGCGTAGTAGCAGACTGGCCGAGTTCCAAATATCCGAGTCCTACATCCATCAATGATTTCATGCGATCCTCGACAGCTGGAATATATTCAAAGAATTTAAGAGCTTCCTCCACCGTCATTTTAAGAATTTCGTAAATGTTTTTCTTTTTATACTTCACCTCTAGCGTTTCCTTTGTAAATCTTTTACCTTCACAGACTTCGCACGGCACGTAAACTGTAGGCAAAAAGTGCATCTCCACTGCTATCTCTCCATTACCCTGACAGGCTTCACATCGGCCTCCTTTAACGTTAAATGAGAATCTATTTGCCTTCCATCCACGGGCGCGAGCCTCCACCGAAGCAGCAAAAAGGTCACGGATATGAGTCCAGGCACCAGTGTAAGTGACTGGATTAGAGCGCGGAGTTCGGCCTATCGGCGACTGATCTATGAGAATTACACGGCTCACATTTTCAGAACCTGTGAAAGATGAACAGTTAATATTTTCGTCCGAGCGATGTCTGCGCTCTAAACGTGCCGAAAGATTTTTATGAATTATTTCATACATTAAAGAAGATTTGCCTGATCCAGAAACTCCGGTAATAGCTATGAACCTACCGAGCGGCACATCTACATTTATATCCTTTAAATTAAAAATCTTTCCTGCACGAATGCCGAGTTTTCCTAAATCTTTTTTCCTTCTCTCATCTGGGATCTCAATTTTCTTATCACCTCGTAAATAGTCGAGCGTTAGAGAACCTGAATCATTTTTCTTTGCCGTTAAAAGTTCATCTAAAAATCCAGAGACGACTACCTCCCCGCCGTGAACACCAGCTCCGGGACCTATATCAACTATATAGTCCGAAGAGAAAATAGTGTCTTCATCATGCTCCACGACTAAAATGGTATTTCCTGTATCACGAAGATCTAGAAGTGTTTTTATGAGGCGATCATTATCTCTGGAGTGGAGGCCGATAGTCGGCTCATCTAGTACGTAAAGTGCGCCGACGAGGCCGGACCCTAACTGTGAGGCTAAACGAATTCTCTGAGCTTCTCCACCAGAGAGCGTATATGCACGTCTAGAAAGTTCTAAGTATTCTATTCCCACATTTATCATAAATTCTAGGCGACTTTCGATTTCCTTTAAAACTACTTTTGAAATATTTCTCTCGGTCTCAGATAATTTTAATTTTATAAAATATTCCTGCGCAGATGAAATAGCCAGGTCAGTTACCTCCACTATATTCTTCCCGCCGATTAGTACATGCAATGCCTCTGGTCTTAATCTTTTGCCATTACAGACTTTACATTCTTTTTCAGTGAAAAAAGATTCTGTGCCGAGGCCGTGACATTCAGGACATGCTCCATATGGCGAATTAAAAGAGAAAAGTCGAGGCTCTATCTCAGGATATGAATATCCATCATTCGGACAAGCGAATTTAGAAGACATGAGGAATTCACTATCCTGTTTTAATTCTTTCGGATCTACAGCCACACTTCTCACCTTTTCACCCAGTCCCTCTTTGCCAGTTTTAGTTACTGATATTTCAGCTTTTTTTCGGCCTTCTTCGGTCAATGAAGAGAAAAGTATTTTAACTAGGCCATCAGACTCTTCTAATGACTTTTCTAGAGATTCGCTTAGTCGTTCGAATGAAGATTTCGCATCTTCCTTAAAATCCGAAAGGGTTATTCGGTCCACTAGGACGTCTATATCGTGTTTTTTATTCTTTTGCAAAATTATTTGCTCTCTTAATTTATGGCGAGTGCCATCTACTATAACTTCGCTGTACCCTTTTCCCAGTAAATCATAGAGAAGCTGATAATATTCGCCTTTTCGGCCACGAACTAAAGGCGAGAAGATTTCCACGAAATTACTACCAGAGCCTAAGCTATCAGTCTCGGTCCCGCGTGCGCCCTTTGAGGCCGTTGTCACTTTTTCTATCACAAAGTTATTTATTTCATCTAGTGATAGCTTATTAATCGGAGAGTCACATATTAAACAGTGAGGTTTTCCGATACGAGCAAAAAGCACACGAAGATAGTCATATATTTCGGTTATAGTAGCGACGGTAGAGCGCGGGTTATTCGAACGGGATTTCTGGTCTATGGAAATGGCAGGAGAAAGTCCAGTGATTTCATCTACATCCGGCTTTTGCATTTGCCTTAAAAACTGACGAGCATATGAGGAAAGTGACTCTACATACCTTCTCTGACCTTCGGCAAAGATAGTATCGAAAGCTAGTGAGGACTTACCGGAGCCTGAGAGGCCGGTAATAGCTATCATCTTATTCCTCGGCATTTCTACATCAATATCCTTTAGATTATGCGTTCTAGCACCTTTTACGACGATTTTTTCCTCGCCAAGTCTAGATTCTTCGCCTTCATTTTTTCTTTTTATTGGAGTCATTTTTTAGATATTAGGGGGATATATTAACATGAAATTAGGTAAAGAGAAAGCCCCGGCGCGGTAACCCCTCACACCCCTTTTAAGTAAGCCGTCATCGTGCTTTCTGGTACTGTGTATAACAACACAAGTATTCGTAAGTACCCACACCCTCCCCCACACTATTGATGGAAAGTAAATAGGCAGTTCCCTCGTAATAAATGATTATGAGAGGACTATCAAAATCACAAATAGATGAAAGATTAGTAGAACTTAGAAATCTAAGAACGCTT
>JAPLZH010000026.1 GCA_026395105.1 Candidatus Tayloriibacteriota bacterium | reverse complement strand
CTCACGAGGATGGTACGAGAGGCTTTAATGATTAGAAGGCAGATTATCGACCTTTTATCATTAACCATAAAGACTATCAAAAAACTCAAGCCTCCAGATTCTCCACAGTTATCGTTTTGGAATTAAGCGGACAGTAGTGAGTTTAGCCTCTTTTAAATTAATTCCAATCTCCTCTTTTACTTCTCTTATGCAAGCATCTTTTGGAGATTCATTCTTCTCTACCACTCCACCAGCCATTGACCAAAAATCTTTATAGCTCGGCTTAACTATAAGAATTTCATCTTTTTCATTAAGGAAAATCGCACCTGCACCCATTCTTTTTTTCGGTAAATTCTTATAGTAATCGTTAGTCATTTATTTTAAATTTAACAACTCTACTTTCCATGACACTTCTTATATTTCTTTCCACTCCCACATGGGCAAAGGTCGTTTCGGCCGACTTCATTGCCGGCGGCATCTTTTTGCTTTGGAGCTATTACTTTCTGTGCCTTTCCGCTCCCATCTTCAGTGATTAAATTCGCATTGTCTTTTACTTCTTTTAATTCTTCTGTAGCAGGCGCTGCCATTGGGCCTCCTAGATTCGGAAGCATATTACAAATCTGATTCGATATAGCATCCTGCATTTCCTTAAAGAGGCGAAGTCCCTCCTTTTTATACTCCACTAGCGGATCTCTCTGACCGTATGCACGAAGATTAACGCTAGAGCGCGTATAATCCATAATCTCTAAATGGTCCACCCAGAACATATCCACTGCCTGTAAAAGTAGCTGTCTAATTCCCTGCCACCACATATCTGCACCGAAAGTCTTCTCTTTTTCTTCTGAAACACTCTTTAATTTTTCATAATCTGGACTAGTAGAGATAACTTCTTCTAACTTTGCCTTAACATCGTCCACCGTTCCGAGTAAAAGTTTTCTTCGTCTTTCATAAACCACTTTTCTCTGATAGTTCAAAACGTCGTCATATTCTAGAGTGACTTTACGAGCATCGAAGTTTAGGCCTTCTACCTTAGTCTGTGCAGTCTCTAAAGACTTCGTAACCATTCCATTCTGAATCGGCTGATCTTCAGGTACGCCTAATTTACCCATCATCTTCTTCACGAAGTCTGAGGCAAAGATTTTCATAAGGGAATCTTCCATGGAGACGAAAAACTGAGTTTCTCCCGGATCTCCCTGACGGCCGGAACGACCGCGAAGCTGATTATCAATTCTCCTAGCATCATGCCTTTCCGTACCGAGAACGTATAATCCGCCGTATGATTTAATCTCTTCTGCTAATTCAGGAGTAGCAGGAATACCGCCGAGTTTAATATCCACTCCGCGTCCTGCCATGTTAGTCGCTATTGTTACTGCACCTTTTCTACCGCTCTGAGCTACTATCTCTCCTTCTCTTTCATGATTCTTTGCATTAAGAATTTCATGAGGTACGCCTTCAGTTTTTAAATATGCAGATAGTAATTCGTTCTTCTCGATAGAGACAGTACCGATGAGTACAGGCTGCCCTTTCTTATGAAGCTCTTTAACTTTTCTAGCGATGGCCTTAAACTTTCCGATTTCTGTTTGGAAAATGAAGTCATTATTATCTTTTCTGGCGGACGATTTATTCGTCGGAACTATAACTACCTCTAATCCATAAACTTTATAAAACTCCTCAGCTGAAGTGAAAGCAGTTCCCGTCATTCCGGAAAGTTTCGGATACATTCGGAAATAGTTTTGATAAGTAATAGATGCATAAGTACGTGACTCTTTCTGAATCTTCGTGCCTTCCTTTGCCTCTATAGCCTGATGTAATCCTTCTGACCATCTTCGTCCTGGCTGAAGACGTCCAGTGAATTCATCCACTATCATGACCTCATCATCCTTAACGACATAATCTTTATTTAAAGTATAAAGCGCCTTTGCTCTCACGGCCGTCTCTAAATGATGAACATATTTAACTCCTCCGTCAGTGTAAATATTCGTCACACCGAGCATTTTTTCGGCTTTATTAATTCCGCTATCAGTTAGTGAAATGGCCTTTTTCTTTAAGTCTACTTCATAGTCTTCAGTCTCATTTAATCCGCGAGCGATTCCGGCAAAAGTAACATAAAGATGTTCTGATTCAGTAGTAGGCGCGGCTATGATGAGTGGCGTTCGGGCTTCGTCTATAAGGATAGAGTCTAGTTCGTCCACTATGGCAAAGTTAAAATCTCTCTGACGAAGTGCCCCTTCTGAATATTCTAAGTTATCTCTGAGATAGTCGAAACCGAATTCATGGTTCGTTCCATAAGTAATGTCCGCCATATATGCTTCACGGCGAGTACAAGGTTTCAAAAATTCATAAACAATATGGAATGATCCCTTTTCATCTCTTTCTTTATCTTCCTCTTTATTAATATGTGCCGGATCGTAAATAAAAGATTCATCGTGACCTATGACGCCGACTGATAATCCTAGGAAAGAATAAATTTGCCCCATCCATACAGCGTCACGTCGTGAAAGATAGTCGTTCACAGTAACCACATGCACTCCTTTTCCAGACAATGCATTCAGATACGCCGGCAAAGTAGCCACCTGTGTCTTTCCTTCTCCTGTTTTCATTTCTGAAATCTTTCCATCATGAAGGACCATTCCACCGATAAGCTGAACATCGAAGTGCCTTTGACTAAGAGTGCGTCGAGCTGCTTCTCTAACTACAGCGAAAGCTTCTGGTAAAATGTCGTCGAGGGTCTTTGCCTTCGTAGAAATAGCCGTCTTAAATTCAGCAGTCTTTGCCTTTAATTCGGTATCAGAAAGAGCCTTAATTTTAGGCTCTAAGGCATTAATTTCGGCCATTTTCGGCCAGTATTTCTTCAGGGCTTTCTTATTCGGATCGCCTAGTATCGCATGCAATATATTCATACGTAGCACTATACCACGGAAAACGCTAGAAAAACAGACTTTGAAAATGTCTGAAGAAAATTATAATACCGACGGCAGCCGAGCCGAGGGACGTGAGGAAAACATATCCAGCCATAATGTCTTTAATTTTTCCGATTACCGGGTCCTGATTCGGCTGTATTTTATTGCAAATATCTTCTACCGCCGTATTAACTATCTCTCCGGAAAGGACGATGATTATGGCAAAGAGTACAGCGACCCATTCGAAAGTAGAAAAATGAAAAATGAAGGCGAGGGCGATGACGAGAACCATAGCAAAGGTTTCGAGGCGAAAATTCCTCTCCTCCTTCCAAACAGTTTTGAGTCCATTCATAGCCCAGCCAAAACTTTTTACCATATGTCTCATAATTTTAGGATTAAATTAATAATTAAAATCCGACGAGCTCCACTTCCCTCTCTATAGTAATTCCAGTCTTTTCTTTAACGATTTTCTCAATAGACCCTGCGAAGCTTAGAACTTCATTAGCCGTTCCGCCTTCATTCACTATAACCAGAGCCTGATTTCCGTAAGTACCGACTCGCCCCACACTCATGCCCTTTAATCCGCAAATCTTATCTAAAATCCAGCCGAGAGAGAGCTTCACTCTTTTTTCAGATAAGCTGGAATCTTCTATCCTCCCAGGAATTTCCGGAAATCTAGTCTTTAAATCAGAAAATTCTTTTTCGCTAACTGTAGGATTTTTGAAAAATGAACCCGCCGTCCCTACTTTCGTCCAGTCTGGTAATTTACTTTGCCTTATAGAGATGATGGCATCACGAATCTCTTTTAAATTCGGCACCGAAGTTTTCCCGGCAAAAAAATCACTGAGGTCTTTATATGCGATGTTCGCCTTTCCATTCTTACTAAGCAGAAAACCTGCACGAATGATTATATTATTCTTCCCCTCCTCTGTCTTAAAAAAACTATTCCTATAAGTAAATACACAGTCCGCATTAGAAAAACGTTTTACATTTCCGGACCGCATATCGAGTGCATCTACCCATAAAAGACGATCTTTAACTTCGGCACCATAAGCACCAATATTCCCAGCGACGCCTCCGCCAACAGTTCCGGGGATAGCTGACATATTTTCTAGGCCATATAGTCCTTCCCAAACAGAATAGCCGACGAGTGAATCCCACCTTTCTCCGGCTTCAGCTATAACTAAAACGTCTTCATTGTAAACTTCACTTTTTATACCCTCCGAAAGGATATTTATAATTATTCCTTTGAAACCATTATCAGACACTAAGAGATTTGAGCCGAGACCGAGCACGAAAACTGGCAAATTCTTTTGCTTAAAAAAGATCGCTGCTTCTTTTATATCATTCTCCGTACGGGCTTCTATAAAAAAACTAGCCGGTCCTCCGGTTTGGAATGTAGTATGTGTCTTAAGTAATTCTTTTTCTTTTATAATCATATTGGATAACATTACTTACGCACATATTATGTGAAAATGTGGTCGGCGGTGTCGACTCCAAAGTAATGTCTTACGTGAGTGCAGCGCCGACCGCATTTTAACATAATACAAAGATCAAACCATTTTCAGTATACATGAACCATTTACCAAATTCAATAAGAAAAGCACCCACATCGAGGCAGGTGCTTTTCTAGACATTGTACTTTGGTATGCGAACACTAAATTCGCACTCACGCCTATATCCTAGCAGATTTGAGGCAAAAGTCAAGCTACTTTTGCTTAACGACCATATCGATATATTTGTCTAAATCAGTGGCATATTCTGGATATTCACCCTTAAGATCCTTAAGTTCTTTTAATGCCCTGTCCTTATTCCCATTCATCAAATATGCCTGGGAGAGTAGAACTCTAAGGCCGACATTTAGTGGATCTTCTTTCTTAATTTGCTCGCAATACTTAATTAATAAGGCTTTATTAGTATCATCTATACCGAAGAACTGTATTATCTTTGGCTCTGGGCTAGGACCGGCGAGAATCGGCTTTACTACATCATATATTTCCCCGCCATGACCGGAGTAAAGTGCAGCCATTACATAGAGAGACCTAGCTTGATCATAACTCTTCTCTTCCTCAAAAGCCTTCTTAAACATTTTATATCCCTCCTCCTTTTTCCCTTCTGTGAAATACGTCTGTCCTAGATTAAACATAAAAGCCTGTTTAGCCGGAGAAAGCCTCAGAGCATCCGTAAGATATTTTTCTGCTCCAGCATAATCTCCTAACTGACTGAGATACTGTCCTAAGAACATATATGCTCTGGCATCATTCGGTGAAGCTTTTACAAATAATTCTAGCTGATTTTTAACATAGGTCTTTGAATCCTCCGCATCTTTATCCTTAAGACCTGCCGTTATCTTCGGAGCTAATGTAGCCATTTGCTCTCTGATTTCCTGCTGATATGCCGTATCGTAAGAAATAGCTAATTTAAAATTAGTTAGACTTTCTAATGCTGACCTAGAAGATAAAGCAGCCATAAGTGAAGTATTTGCCTTTAAAGGTTTCCAAACCACAGAGTAAAGGCAAATTATTAGAATAAGGACGGCTCCAGGAAGAATATATGCAGCAGAATCTGAATCAGCTACTTTTTCTTTCTTTGCATCATTTCCTTCTAACCACATGATTGGCTTCGGACCCTGTTTAGCATGTAGATAACCGAGGATCAGAATGAATAACATGTAACTAGCTAAATGGTCGAATACTGCTAGGTTATGAATAAAGTATGCAGCGAGCATTCCAGTCCAGATGGCTTTCTTCACTGTCTTCATATGATATCCAGGACCTTTCCATATAGCCCAGATAGCTACGAAATAGAGAGATAGATAGCCGAGTAATCCTAGAATTCCGCCAGCTATTAACCAGTCAAAGAATACATTATGAGCGCGGTCGAACCACTGCTCCTGACCGTACATAGCCGGCTTATAGTCTTTATTAAATACATAATTAAAACCTTCCTGTCCCCAGCCGAGCACTGGTCTTTCTTTAAAACCATTAAAAGCCATTGCCCAAATATTTGATCTAGAGAAATATGATTCTGTATTAAAGATAGAAGCGGCACGGTTAAGAAGATTACTGTTTTTTACAAAATCTGTATTACGAATAGAATAAAATGTACCGAGTCCTGCGGCTAGAATAATAAGAATGATTATGGCGCCCCTCCTAATCCTCGCTGATTCTTTTTCTCTGTCAAATATCGCCACCAGTAAAGCAGCGAGTACAATGCCTCCGAATAATGCCGCATAAGAGCCTCTTGTCCCTGTATAGATAAGTACTACAAACTGAATTACTGCTAAAACAGCATAAAGAGACTGCATCATAATCTTCCCCTTTTGCTTAAATAGCATGAAGAGAGCTAAGAAAATATGCAAAAGCATATACACACCGAGATATGAAGAGTTGCCGAGTGTAGCATCTGCACGCGTTCCTCCAGAGTGAAACTGGGCTAAACCTAAAAGCTGACAAAAAGCATAAATACTCATTATGAAGGAAACGACGAAAGACGTATTTATTAAGTGATACCACCATTTTTCCTCCCTAAACATACTAGTCATCACTACGAAATATGCCCATAGATGTGCGAGGAGGAGCCATCCTTCCATTCTTTCAAAATCACTCCAAATGCTTTTTAGTGGATTCTCGCCGAGTATTGCTGAAAGAAGCATCACTAGAACAAAGATAGATAGACATCCGAATACCCACGAAAATCTAGGTCTATAAGTCTTATCAACTATAGCGAGTACAGCCCAAGCTACGAAAATTATTTCGACGAGCGCTCTGAAGGCGAAACCTTTGCCGGTTATAAAAGGAAAAATCATCATTTCTCCTATCCCGAATATAGGGATGAGTACTGCGAACGGTATTAAAAATATTCCTCCGATTACTATATACCTTAAGATTTTTTTAATTGTCATAATGTTTGTGATTTTATCATATTAAAAGTGTAGTCGCCACCAAATGCGCCATAAGGCGGATAAAGACCTGCTTCCATCTTTAAAAAGATTTAACTTTGATTTACGATTCTTATAGACTTTTTCTTTCCACTCTATAGGAACTTCGGCTATTTTAAGGCCAATTCTCGGGGCCTTTGCCATAAATTCAGTGTCTAGAAACCAGCTATTCTCTTTGCATTCTAAAAGAGTTTTTACGGCCTTACTGTTCATGATTTTAAGACCGCATTGAATATCCTTAACTGGAATAGAGAAAATAGTCCTAAAGGTAAAGGCAAAGATTTTAGAGCAAAATTTACGGAGGCGCTTCTCATAAATAGTATTTATTCCGTAAAATCTAGAGGCTACCACTATGTCTGCCCCACCTTGCCTCATCTTCTCCAGTAAAAGCGAAATATTATCTGGGTGAGAAGAGAGGTCCGCGTCGATAAAGCCGAAAATGTCTCCAGAATTTAAAAGAAAATTCTTTGCCGATTCTTTTATGGCATAGCCTTTACCGGCATTAGGCAAATTAAGCACTTCCAACCGTTCATCTCGATCATCTTTTTTTAAGCCATTTATAATTTGAAGAGTGTTATCTGCGGAGCCATTTTCGGCTAAAATAATTTTCCATTGAAAACTTTTTTCGAGGCTTTTACTCAGAGAATTCTTAATAACCTTCACAGAATTTAAAATTATCTCTGATTCATTATGGACCGGAATAACCAAATGGAATTTCATATAAGTATTCTCTCATACTTTTAAAAATGGCAAAGTGGAGGGGGTCGCGTGTTATCAAAAATCGCCGACCCGCCCTCCCCCTCCTGTCCACCGTGACACCTTTTGACACCTCTGCCCTATTTGCTATAATTAGCTCATGGATGAAAAGGTCGAAGAAATAAAGCCTTTAGGCGTATACACCACCACAGAAACCCAAAAAGTTCTCCGTATCAGCGAGAGCACTATTAAGCGCATGCTTAAAAAGGGATTAATTCGGGCAAATAAAGTCGGTGGCCAATACAGAATACTCGGCAAAGAAATTTTACGCTTAGTTTCCCCTAGTTTAGAGCTAGAAGCGGAAAGGTCATATCTGAAAATTAAGCAGAAGGTCGTAAATAAAATAAGCAAATGGTAAATCTAAAAACATTAGCAAAAAAATATTTGTCCCTTCCCTACCTTATAGAAAAGTGGAAACACGAAGGCTTCCAGAGATATTTTAGGAATACGGGGTGGATGTTTTTCGGTCGTGTCTCTATAATGGGTATTACTTTTCTGGTTAATATCTATGTGGCGCGTTACCTCGGCCCTAGTGAATACGGATTACTAAATTACGTGATCAGTTTTGTCGGGCTTTTCTCTCTAATATCAGTATTAGGGGTAGACCCTATTTTATTAAGAGAGCTTTCTCATAGCCCAGAAAAAAAGCATTCACTTATGGGTACAGCTTTTATACTAAAAATAGCAGGTTCTCTCTTAGCAATACTTCTAATAGTTTTCGCAGTTTTTATAGGTAGATTTGGATCATATGAAAAAGCGCTCATAATAATGTATTCCATTTCATTTATATTCTCGACCTTTAGCGTCATCGATACATTTTTTCAATCATCAGTATTGGCCAGAAAAACAGTTTTTATACAAATATTAACGACGACCCTGACAACAATATTCAAATTATTCTTAATAAAATCAAATTTAGGTACAGGCTGGTTTGTCTTAGTATATGTAATCGACAGCATATTACTCGCTTTAAGCAGTATTTATATCTATGTTAAAAGCAAAGAGAAAATTACATCTTGGAACTATGATAAAGATATTGCAAAAAAGCTTCTTAGTAGTTCATGGCCCATAGTACTCGCTGGATTTGCCTCTTTTGTATATATAAAGATAGATCAGATAATGATAAGGTTTATGCTGAACAACTATGAGCTGGGAGTATACGCAGCTGCGACTAAATTATCTGAAGTTTGGTATTTTATACCAGGTATGATTTGTAGTTCTATATTCCCTGCTATTATCAATGCCAAAAAAACAAATATACATATGTATTTGAAAAGGCTAAAAACCTTATATATTTTCTTAATTGTTATATCTTCAGTCATTGCCTTACCAGTTTCTTTACTTTCAAAATTTATAATTTCCACTATTTATGGAAATGATTTCATGGGCGCCACAACGAGTTTAAGTATATATATTTGGGCCGGAATCCCAGTATTTTTATTCGTCGGACTAACCCAATACCTAATAGCAGAAAATAAGACTATGAAAATGCTTGCGGTCACATCCGTCGGTGCTATTGCAAATATCGTCTTAAATATTTTTATGATACCATCATTAGGCATCTCTGGAGCAGCACTAGCATCACTCATATCTTATTCCGTCGTTCCACTTATGTTATTAGCATGGAAAGATACGAGACCGCAAATAACATCATTATTCAAAATATAGTCTGATGAAAAAGCTAACTGTGACAATTCCTTGTTTTAATCAGAAAAACTTATTGATTGAGTGTTTGAATTCTCTATGCAAACAGACTTATAAAGATTTTTCTGTATTGATAATTGATGATTGTAGCAAAGAAGATTATACAGACATTTTAAAAACTTTCCCCGGATTAGATATAAAATATATTAGAAATGAAGGAAATTTAGGTGCGATGAAGAATATGTTCAAAGCGATTAAATACCCCGTCGATACTGAATACGTACTCTGTCTTCATGAGGATGACGCCATAGCTTCTATAAGATATTTTGAAGACTCAGTAAAGTTAATGGATGAAAATCGTGACGTCGTTTTTACAGCCGGAAAACCTATTTGGTTTAAGAAAACAATACCACCTTGTATAGATGGGAACAATAATAAATATATTAGTGGAAATATTACTTCTTTCGTCGACCTTATACTCGACTATGAAGCTATAATTTTCGGATCAATCATATACAGAAAAGAATCAATCAAAGTTTTAGAACCCGAGCTTAATAAATACCACACTTTATGTGATAGACCATTCCTCATATCTTCATTAAAAGGTGAAAAAAGATTTGCACTCTTTGATAATCCTATAATTTTCGTAAGAGATCATGGAATTTCTGATAAAAGGTCCTCTGGTCTAAGACAAGAACATTTATTTAATTTACTTATTGAATATAAAAAATACACCAGAAATGATAAACTTTTTATAAAGTTTTCAACAAATGTTATTTTAAATAATTATATAGGACTTAAAAAAATGGACCTTCCGCTATTTAAATATATTTCAAAAACAATAAAATTAGGACTTTTTAGATTTTCTGGAATAAGAATATACGGATTAGTCTCTATTCCCTTTTATATATTAGGCGATAAAAATATGCGCAGATTAATATATTTAATAAAAAAATGAAAATCATTGCCTTAATGCCGGTTAAAAATGTAGCATGGATTTTAAAGACGAGTATTCCGCAACTTAAAAAGTTTTCTGATGAAATTCTTTGCCTCGATGGTAACTCTGAGGATAATACAGTAGAAATACTAAAATCGTATGGGGCAAAAATCAGATCACAAAGTAGTAATGAAGCAAATTACTCTAAATGGAGAAATGAATTACTAAAATGGGGGCGAGAATTAGGGGGGACACATTTCGTCTGGCTAGATGCTGATGAAGCTTTTACGACTAATTTTCTCTGTAATTTTAAACAAACACTATCTTTAATGGCACCAGGTGAAAAATTAGCCTTAGAGTGGCTATGCCTTTGGAAAAGTTCGTATGTTTATAGAACAGATCAGTCTATTTGGAAACATCTTTATAAGGACTTTGTTTTTTGTGATGATAAGATTTCCGGATTTGGAGACACAAAGTTACACGAAGGCAGAACTCCGGGCCCAAATGAAAATACGTGGAAAAAGATTCCATTAGAAAAAGGGGCGGTTCTACACTTCCAATTTGTTCCATTTGAAAAGTTTCAAATTAAGCAGGCTTTCCAGAGATGTAGAGAGTTGGCACTAGGCAGCACTAACGCGAGAAGAATAAACAATAAATATTCTCCAACATTGGACAGTAATACAGTACAAACAGAGAAAATACCAGAAGAATGGCTTGGAGGTATAGAGAATATTGACAATCTATCTAATTTAAATGAAATATATTACAAGGAAGACATCATGAAGTATTTCGAAGAAAAAGGTATATTATTCTTTGAACCGTTAGAAATATGGCATGTTCCAGGATTCAGAAAAATGTTTATTGAGAAAGTTGGTAGAGAGCCCACAGTCAAAAGGTACCCTCGACTTTTGATCAAACTTAATGACATAAAGAATAAATTAAAATTATTAAAATTCAAATAAAGATATATGCAACTAACAAAAGAAAAAATAGAAAAAGCTATTTCAGAAATAAGAAAAGAAATTAAAAACTTTCAGATCTCAAAGAAAGCTTTAGTAAAATTTACAGACTCAGAGACAGATAAGGAATTTTTAAGCTATATCGATGGTGTGGGTGGATATGCTCTAAAGTTTTTACCGTCTATAATCGAAAAACTGGGAATTAAAAGTGTCCTAGAGCTAGGAAATAAAGAAGGAGTTTCTACCCTATGTATTTGGGATCACTTACCGAAAGATGGAAAAATGATTACTGTCGACATAGACAAAGATCAAAGATATTGCCCAGATGCCATGTTTAAAGATCCTAGAGTAAAATTCGTATTTGGAGATGTTTCAAATCCGAATATTTATGAAAAAGTATTTCCTGAGAATATTGAATTTATGTACATGGACACCATTCACTATTTTTTCCAAGCAAGTGACGAATTCGCTGTAAACAAGCATTTCTTAGCTGATAAAGCACTTGTCGCTGTCGATGATATTAATCTGAATGATAAAAGAAAATTCTTTGATGGTCTTAAATATACAAAATGGGATATGACTGATCTTTGTCATGCTTCAGGCTGGGGATTATTCCTATTTGAAAGAGATAAGGAAAAAACCTTTGAAGAAAAAGTTAAAGACGCATATATAGAAGCGACCAGAATAGGGTTTCGTAAATGCGAGGAATCAGAGCGAAAAGTAAATGAATTAAAGAATAAGCAATTATCCAAAAGAATCAAAGATGTGCTTAAGAAAAATAAAGTTACATATAAATTAGGAATCAGTATTTCAAACTTCATTAAAAAATTCAAATAAAATGATATCTAAATCATTAAGACGATTAAAAATAATTCTTGGAAACCTACCAAATATAATATTTGGTCTCATATTTGAATTTAAAAAACATCCATGGGAAATGGTCTTTGATCACTTATTTATATAGTCAAATAAAAGATATAAAAAATCCTACAAATACATAGACAAATATTTTAAATTATCGAGATTATCAAGTGGAAAAATGTGCATTGATATAGGTTTCGGAAAGATTATCCTCGAGGAAATAATATTTAAAAAGACTGAAACAGTTTTGGGTATAATTTCTATATATTATGATGTAATATATCCAACACTAGTTAGCTATCCCATAAAAGCAATATATGTAGAAGGTCCTTATGAAAATAAGGATGTTCGCTTAAAAGAAGGAGATGTAATCCTAGACTGTGTTGCAAACTTAGGAATTTTTTCATTTTTTGCTTCTAAAAAAATATCTAATTCTGGAAAGGTATATGCTTTTGAACCCATCCCAGATATATGCTCGATACTTAAAGAATCTATAAGTCATAGCAGAGCGAATAATATAATCACAGTGCAGTCTGCAGTTGGAAATTCTAAAAAAGAGATCTCTTTTAATTTCTCAGATTTGAGCCTCGGAGGATCTAGTGCTAATTCAATAGGTAAACCGACAATAGTATCACAAAATACTATTGATAATTTTGTTAAAGATAATAATGTAAAAAAGGTAGATTTTATAAAAATGGACATAGAAGGTGCTGAAAGATACGCTTTAGAGGGGGCAAAAGAAACTATTAAGAATTTCAAACCAAGATTAGCAGTCTGCACATATCACCTACCTGACGATCCTCGTGTAATTAAGGGAATCATTCTGAACTAGCTACCTTTGAAGTAGGACAGTAGAATTAATGTATTAACAAAATAATTAATTTAATTGTCATATGAAATATCATCATTTGTCTTTTGGAGAGAGGTTTTGTATTGAGAAAATGTATAGCGCAGGATCTGCAAT
>JAPLZH010000039.1 GCA_026395105.1 Candidatus Tayloriibacteriota bacterium | reverse complement strand
TTGATAATTTGTACAAGGCATATCAGAAGAAAATGGGATCAAAATCTATCGACACAAAGAAGAAATTAACAACAACAATGGTGTCATTTAAAAGAAGCCCCGTTAGATGATTTGGGTGTCATGGTCATATGAGTTGACATGTGCCGAGTTGTTCACACTAATACGCGCCCTGCCTATAGCCGACTTTTAATACGAATACAATAAGTTCGTCTTTAATGACCTCATATATAATCCTATACGGCCAGACTTTGAATGGATATTGACCAGAATATTTACCTTTTAGCTTTTTTCCCTGAAATGGATCGAGAGATAAGGCAAATAAGGCTTCAATTATCCTTTCTTTATCTCTTCCCGGGATTTCTTCTATTTCCTTTTTTACCTTTGGCCTTATTAGTACTCTGTATTTCATATTTTTCCTTAGAAGTTTCTCTTAATAAAAGGATTTTTCGACTATTTACCATATCCTCGAGAGATGGATATGTCCTGTATTTGCCAGTTTTGATATCCTTTCTTAATTCCTTAACGTCTTTTTCAAGATTAGGAAAAATCTTATCCACTTCAATGGTCTCTATAAGAGATTCATATTCTGAGGCGGACATTATCACGGCTTTTGATCTACCGTTTTCAGTTAAAACGTAGACTTGATCAGGATTTTGAACTTCATTTATTATTTCAAAAATCCTGCGTCTGGCTTCTGTTATCGAAATTATATTTTTTAAATTCATAAATTTTTACAAATTAGACATGTACGTTATAGCGTACATGTCTAATCTTTGCAAACTTTTAATAAAATTTATAAACTCCTTTAATGACTACTTTCTGTTTTCAAACTATAGGCAAATAAGTGAGGCGATAGAGTCTCCGTCACGAAGCTTCATAATGCGCACGCCCTGAGTCTGACGGCCTAGTTCTGGAATTTCCTTAATCTCTGTGCGGATAACCTGACTCTTCTTTGACATGGCTATTACCTCTTCTATTTCCGCTGTAACGACACGGGCTGACATAATAGGTCCTATTTTCTCAGTAACTTTAGCAGTGAGAATTCCTGAACCACCTCTATTCTGAGTCTTATATTCCTCTAGGAGCGTCTTCTTTCCGAATCCTTTTTCGCTAATAACGAATAGTGAACCACCCTTTGAAGAAGGCCTGATAGCTTCTGCGTGGACGACAGTGTCTGTTTTATCTAGGTCCATAGCGCGGACGCCTGCTGCTCCACGGCCCATTTCGCGAATATCTGATTCTTTAAAGCGAATAGACTGACCGTCTGCTGAGACTAGAATCATATCATCGCTCTTTTGAACGAGAGTAGCTGAGACTAATTCATCTCCATCATGAAGCGTGATAGCTATGAGGCCTGATCGGCGAACATCACTAAAGTTCTTTGCTGAAACTTTCTTACCAGTTCCGAGTTTAGTAATCATCATTATAGAATGCTCTTCATTCTTCTCTCCTTTTACTTCTTTCGGAATCGGAAGAATAGAATTTATCTTTTCATCAGCTCCGAGAGGCAAAAAGTTCATTATAGACTTACCTTTTGTAGCTCTTTTGCCTTCTGGGACTTCAAACATCTTAATCTTATAGGCCTTTCCTTTATCAGTGAAGAATAGGAGATCATTATGAGTGCTCGCCGTGACGAATATGGTGACGAAATCCTCATCTTTAGTATCTAGATCCACTACTCCGACCCCACCTCTTTTTTGCTTTTTATATTCATCCGGATTAGTGCGCTTAATATATCCGCCCTTTGTAAGGATAAGAACGCTTTCTTCATCTGGAATTAAATCTTCATCGGAGATTTCTTTTACTCCGTTTTTCATTATCTTAGTTCGGCGTTCATCATTATACTTTGCCTTAATTTCAGAAAGTTCCTTCTTAATCAAAGCTAAAATCTTTTTATTACTACCGAGTAAATCTTTAAGTTCAGCTATAAATAACTGAATGGCATTTAATTCTTCCTCCACCTTCTTCCTCTCTAGGCCGGCGAGCTTCTGAAGCTTCATTTCGAGAATGGCTGTAGCCTGTCTTTCGGAGAATTTAAACTCCTTCATTAATTTAACGTGTGCCTCTAGAGCGTCCTTCGATCCTCTAATTAAAGTAATGATTCGGTCTATATAGTCCAATGCCTTTTTCAAACCGATAAGTATATGTTCACGGTCGAGGGCCTTATCTAGGTCAAACTGTGTTCGGCGCTTAACTACTATAATTCGATGCGCGACGAATTCCTCTAAAATAGTTTTTAAAGAAAGGGTCTTCGGCACACCACCTATAAGCGCTACCACGTTAAAGTGGAAAGATTCTTCTAACTGAGTGTGTTTATATATAAAATTTAGGACTTTTTCAGGATGAGCACCGTTTTTTAGATCTATAACTATTCGAATGTCTTTCGAAGACTCATCTCTCATTCCTCTAACGCCGTCTAAAAGCTTATCTCTCACGAGTTCAGCTACTCTTTCTAAAAGAGTGGATTTTATAACCCTGTACGGAAGTGAAGTAATGATGATGGAGAACTGTCCTTTTTTATCTTCTATGATTTCTGCTTCTCCACGAACGACCACTCCACCGCGCCCTGTAGCGTATGCGTGGGCGAGGTCCTTTTGACCATAAAGTATAGCTCCTGTCGGAAAGTCTGGTCCTTTAATAAACTGCAAAAGGTCTTCGGTGGTCGCTTCTGAATTATCTATGAGATGAGTAGTGGCGTCTAAGACTTCGCCGAGGTTATGTGGCGGAATATTCGATGCCATTCCGACCGCTATTCCGAGCGTTCCATTAAGTAAAAGGTTTGGAACCGAAGTCGGCAAAACTATCGGTTCTTTTCTAGTACCTTCATAGTTCGGTCTCCAGTCCACTGTATTTTTTTCGAGGTCTCGAAGAAGTTCAGCTGAAATCTTCGACATCTTTGCCTCAGTATACCTAGGTGCTGCAGCATTATCTCCATCGATAGATCCGAAGTTTCCCTGACCGATTATGAGCGGATAGCGCATAGAAAACGGCTGTGTCATCTTCACTAGAGATTCATAGACGGCTGCGTCTCCGTGCGGGTGATAGTTACCTGTCACATCTCCTGTAATTTTCGCTGACTTACGGGTCTTTGCACTGGCAGTAAGACCGATTTCATGCATGGCAAAGAGAATGCGTCGGTGAACAGGCTTTAATCCATCACGGATGTCTGGGAGGGCACGGGCAGTAATAACAGACATGGCATAGTTTAAATATGCCTCGCGCATTTCTGTCGTTATACTTCGTACTACTATTCCGTCTCCTTCTTTTCGCACCGGAGTTCCTTCATTATCTCCGTCACGAACATTAAGTTTCTTTTCTGGTATATCCTTTGCCATACAGAATGTTTATTATTTGTTTTGATTAGTAAAGTTTGATGGTGCTGGCTCTAATTCTCCTTTTGGTGCTGGTGTACCGGAAGAAAATAAAGAAGAAAGAGTGCTCTTTAATCCTTCAAACCCTGAAACGACGCTCGCCATATTACTCTTAACTGCGCCAAATGTGCTAGTACTCTTATCTGAAGGTCCATTTGAAAGTTCGTCCATTTTAACTGAAAAAGACACTGCCCAGAATATGAGTATAAATGCTGTTACGCCGAGAGCGACAGATAAGGCAAAGCGATGTTTCGCTCTGTCGGACTGTGCTCGCATATTGTTTATAAAATTCATCATAAATTTTTAAAAATAATTTAATTTAATATACAAAATTTAAGAAACGGCCTGAAGGACGACGACGTCACCTTCTTTACCATCTAAATCCTTCTTCTTTAAAGTTAATTTATCTACTGGTGTGGCGGATTCCCCTGCTTCTTTTAAGAAAGTTTTTAATGCATCTTTATTATCTGATATTTCGCCGAAATGTATAGGGATAATGAGCTTCGGTTCTAGTGATACGGCTAATTTATAGGCCTTTGATGGGTCTAGCACACCGTTTCCGCCTATAGGTACAAAAAGAATGTCTATATTATCTAATGCCTCATCCGCTTCTTTAGAGATTTCCTGATCTGAAAGTGCACCGAGGAAGCAGATGTTCATTCCCTCAAGAACAATTTTATAAATAGTGTTTATAGATTCTTTTCCACCGAAATTTGTCTTTGATCCGAATCCCTGAATGAAAATTCCCTTCACCTCATATTCACCGGCGCCGTCTATTATAAAAGGCTTTTTCTCACCATGTGCGACCTGCTCAGAGCCGTTAAAATCTGGATGATCTGCAGATACTAAACAGACGTCCGCCCCGAAGCGCGTTTGTGGTAATTTTGAATTCTTTGAAACGGGATTACAAGCGAGCGTAATATCGCCAAACTGAAGTTTAACAAATTCGCCACCCTGATATGTTATGACCATGCATATATTATATCAAAAACTAGAAAAAATGAAAGGGATTTTCGACATAAAAGATAACAGAAAATCCCTTTCATTTTTTTAAATGCTGTATAAATAGTGTATTATTGGGGGATGAAATGCGCTTTTTGTGAGATTCCGGAGATTAAGGAGAGGACTATCGTGGAGAATAGCCTGGCTTTTGCCTTTCCGACAAATATCCCTGTGGTTATAGGCCATACTTTAATTTGTCCTAAAAGGTGTGTGGCAAAGTATGAGGATATGACTAAAGAGGAAAAAGAAGCTGTGGAGGATTTACGTTTGAGAATTTGTGGCGCATTAAAAAAGTCATTCGGGGCAGAAGGTTTTAATTTCGCCTGGAATGACGGCAAAGACTGCGGGCAGTCAGTTCCCCACTTTCATTTGCACATTTTGCCGAGAAAAGCCGGTGATGCTGGAATATATGAATATGAGCCTCGGAAATTCCTTTATAGGCCCGGAGAAAGACCTGCGACCCCTGAAAAAGAGCTGAAAGAGGTCGCTAAAATAATCTCAGAATGTATTTACTAATTATTAATTTCAAGAATATCTGACTTGATAAAAAAATGCCTGATACGCGTGGTACCAAGCACTGAAGATTTGGAACAGGAACACTACTCATTACCAGCTGTCAGTCCTAGGTAGATATAAGCTGCTTTTGATATCTCGCAGCCGCCTTGGTGCCAGAACCAGCCGTTATCCTTGATTTTGAGTATATCCCGAACGTCACGCGGCTTCCGACAAACCATTTTTACTGACCGTGGCGAGACAGGGACCTGAATTTCCCGATAGAGGATTAAATCCCTTAGGGAATCGAGTATGCTCTCATCGACCTTTTCTTTCAGTTCGATCAGCATATCTAACCGCTCGAACTAGCTACCTTTGAAGTAGGACAGTAGAATTAATGTATTAACAAAATAATTAATTTAATTGTCATATGAAATATCATCATTTGTCTTTTGGAGAGAGGTTTTGTATTGAGAAAATGTATAGCGCAGGATCTGCAAT
>JAPLZH010000013.1 GCA_026395105.1 Candidatus Tayloriibacteriota bacterium | reverse complement strand
TCTGACTAAAAATTGTGCTAGAATAATGCATACGAAAGAGCCCTTAGGCAGTATTAAGTTGATAATGGTTTCGATAAACATATTATCCCTTATCCTAAGGGTTTTTTCTATGTGGAGGGATTTTTAAGCGGACACTAGTGTGTCATGGTCATATGAGTTGACATGTGTGGGAGATATATGCAAAAGACTATACCAAAAGCGGTACAAAAAAGCGGCGGACCCATGGAAGAGTGCGTCGCTTTACATAAAACAGAGCAGAGAGTGTTTAAAGAATGACCAAACTTCATTTCTCATCTCGCCCTGGAGGGTTACTGAGTTTGAAGGTGACGAATGCACCAAGCGTGTAAACATCTTCACCACCTGACACGCCGTGGATGCCGGTCGGATACTCGGACACTATAAGCGGTCCAAAACACACAGAATTATTCTTCGTGTGAAATATCCCCCAGGTAAACACATCAGCGCCCCGGCCGAAGACGGAATTATTCGAGGAATCCACATCCATCGACCGCCAGAACGGAGGCAAAAATTTCGGCGCCCCGTAAAGCGACAAATCTATCTTTGCCCCTGTAGATTCCACCTGTGGTGCGGAATTCCTGAGGTCAAAGAGATTCGTCGCCATCCTCATATTCGTGGCGTATGACTGACAGTTCGTCCTCGGGAAAACGCATGGATATGATTCCTCGATCATTTTAGCTATGCACTCGGCTGATGTGGCTTTAGCCACTCCGCCTGCGCCCTCCGTAACTCCGCAGGCTGCATATGCGGAGGTTAAGATTAATGGTGATATGGATAACGCCAAACCAAAAAGGTTGGCCCGGATTGACCGTCTCCACAAGCATTTTTTCATATTAAGGACTCCTCCAAATAGTATACACCTTATGCTAATATTTTCTTCAAAAAGGTGCGTCTATGTTCGGGGGACAGACCGTACTTTTTTAGGGCCGTATAATGTGCCTTCGTACCATAGCCTTTATGAATAGAGAAGTCATATTCTGAATATTTACTCGCTAGGCGACACATATATCTATCACGAGTAACTTTTGCGCAAATAGAGGCGAGGGAAATTATTTGCTCTTTATCATCGCCCTTAATAATAGTCTTCTGATTTAAATATTCCTCTGGTGCTTTTAGAGAACCATCTAGAAGCACTAAACATTCCTCTGGAAGAAAGCCGTTTTTCTGGCTGACTTTTTTTAGACCATTTTTTAGGGCAAAGCGGATGGCAAAAGAAATGCCTTTTGTATCTATAATTTTTGAGCTAGAGAGACAAACCGAATAATCTATTAGGCCGGCTTTTTTCGCTTCTTCGATTTTTCCAAACCACTCTTCCCTTTGCTTTTCTGAAAGTTTTTTAGAATCTCGAGCCCCGCTAAGGAATTTCTTTGCCTCATGTTTAAGAAAGACGAAAACTCCGACAGACACTGGCCCTGCTAATGGTCCGCGCCCTGCCTCATCTATTCCGATTAAATATTTACTGGTCTTTTTCACTTTGTTATTTTTTATTATCCTCAGTTTTTATTATTTCCTACTATTCTTTTTATATTTTTCTTAAAATTCTTATCGGTCACCACTTTTTTTCCTAATTTTTTCTCTAAATCTTTTCTAGTATTGCCCGCCACCTCTCCACCTATTTTAGAGTCTTCCTTAAGACGCGGAATGCCTTTTGAATCATTTATCCTGTGAAGCTCGGTCGTCGTCCGCTCGCCGAGTGTCGTTAAAAGTAATTCGAAATCATCCATATGATCACGCAGATTTTCCCTTTTTAATCCCTTCACTTTTTTATATTCCAGAGGAGTAATTCCGAAAGTTGCCTTCGAAATCTCTGCTGTGAGAATTTCATAATCACTTTGCCCTTCCGCTCCTCTATTTTTCCATTCATCAGTTAGTTCTTCACGGATAGTAATACCACGCATCCTTTGCTCTATCCATTTATCTGGATAACCCTTTAATTTGTATAGTAATCTAGTTCTTATTTGAGCCAGTTCAGGATCCTCTATTTCCTGCATTCTCTCATAGCCCACTTTAGCGAGCCATCTCTTAAAAGGTTCGGCCTTAGGCGAAGGGATGGACTGAACTATGCGAAAGATGCCTTCTGTATTTGCACAGTTTAGATTTTGAGTTCCCCCAATAGTCTTAATCGGAAGGGGGGTGACAATCTGTCCCCACCCTTTGACGAGTTCATCATCACGTGATCTCATCTTTTTTATATAATCATCCTCTAGCTACCCCTCAAGTAGGACACTCGAACTTAATAATGAATAATACTCTGTTGCTGTCCTAAACTCAATACACTCCCTAGGTCGGTCATTCAAGAAGGAATGGATTTCATCTAAATCTTCTTGAGTAACGGTACT
>JAPLZH010000049.1 GCA_026395105.1 Candidatus Tayloriibacteriota bacterium | reverse complement strand
TTATTCTCTGTTTTAAATCTCTGTTTTCTGTCTCTAATATGGATATTCTCTCACGAGCTTTGGCGTAAAGCGTTCTTAGATTTCTAAGTTCTACTAATCTTTCATCTATTTGTGATTTTGATAGTCCTCTCATAATCATTTATTACGAGGGAACTGCCTATTTACTTTCCATCAATAGTGTGGGGGAGGGTGTGGGTACTTACGTGGGCGGAATTGGTCACGGATAATTTTCTGCTGAAAATTTCCGCGACCCCGGCTCGGCGCCGTCGCGCCTGCGCCTTTCAATTCCGCACGCGAAGCGCACCCGCGCTTCGCTCCATCTCCACAAAAAGCAAAAAATCCTGCACCCGCAGGATTTTTTGCTTTTTGTGGAGATGGGCGGAATTGAACCGCCGTGCAAAAGAGGCTTCTCGCGAGTCTACAAGGTTTAGCAGATTTTTGCGCTTGCGCGCATTCGGTCAAAGAGTTTTAAAATTTGCAAAACACACTTTGTCCTATTCTCTGAATTTTCGTTCATAAAGAAGAGAAATTCTTTATGTCTTATCTTTCACTATAACCACACTAGCATTACTGAAAGAAGGGTAATGTAGTGCGTTCGCTTAAGCTAAAGCGTAAGCGAAATCCTTCTCTGTAAAATACGGAGAAACGGATGCACGTGCTCTATTTGCACTTGTTTTTCCGGCCTTTTTAAGAGTTACCGGAGCTCTACCTTGCACGCGGGGAAGTGATTCGATTGTCGATGCCAAGCATCCCCATGTGTAAACGTAAACATTCTATTTTCAACGAACACTGAATTCTCGGCGGATTTCTCTGTCTGTTTCGCGCTTTTTAATGCTTTCGCGTTTATCATGTTTCTGTTTTCCGTGAGCCAATGCTATCTCTAGCTTCAGTTTCTTGCCTTTACTATACACCATTATAGGCACTATTGTCAAACTCTTTCCGTCTTCGAGCGAAGCGAGCTTTGCAATCTCTTTTTTATTCAAAAGAATCTTACGATTTCTGCGCGGATCATATTCCTTCGGTGTATTCTTTTCCTGGTAGGCAGGTATAAAAGTGTTAATGGCAAAGGCTTCTCCACCTCTTATTATCACATATGATGCATCGAGTGAGCCTAGTTTGCTCCTAAGACTCTTTACTTCATGGCCAAAAAGCTCGATTCCCGCCTCAAAGCGTTCATCCAGCTCATAATTCATCTTTGCCTTTTTATTCTCAATTAATACGGCCACACACTAATACTATCAGTTTAGAGCTCTTTTTCAAAGGAAAAATTTGCATTTATGCATTTCTAATAGATAATATGGGTACATGAATAAAAATGATAATAAAAAACCGCATTCCCAGGACGGAGGCGGGAATAAGGGTTCTAAAAAGGCGGATGGTGGAGGAAAGCTATTTAGTAGCCTACTTTTTGCCTTCTTAATATTTGTCCTTCTCGGTGGTCTGTATTCATATATGGCGGATAAGTCCACACCACAGACGCCTGTATCTCTTTCTGAATTATCGACGGACATTACTAAAGGCACTGTTTTGAGCATCTTAGTTAGCGGAGAGACTTTAGAAATTCACTATGCTAGCAGTACGGAAATAAAGACGACGAAAAAAGAGGAGGGGACAGCATTAACTCAGACTCTCGTTAATTACGGAGTTCCAGCAGAAAAATTAGCAAAGGTAAAAATAGATGTGGAGGATCAGAAAGGATTCTGGTATTGGGCTGGAAACCTCGCTCCGTTTATTTTCCCTCTAATATTTTTAGCCGTTTTCGTCTGGATGCTTTCTCGGCAGGTTAGAGGCGCTGGCGCACAGGCCTTCAGCTTCGGCCAGTCGCGAGCACGCGTCACTTCGCCTGAAGATAGTAAACAGAAAGTCACTTTTAAAGATGTGGCAGGTGCGAAAGAGGCAAAGGAAGAGCTTTCTGAAATCGTTGATTTTTTGAAAAATCCTAAAAAGTTTCTGGACATCGGGGCGAGGATTCCGAAGGGGATTCTTATGATGGGCCCAACGGGATGCGGAAAAACGATGCTCGCAAGAGCAGTTGCCGGAGAGAGTAATGTGGCTTTCTATGCGATATCCGGCTCAGAATTCGTAGAAATGTTTGTCGGAGTCGGTGCATCACGCGTTCGGGATTTATTCTTAATGGCAAAGAAAGCTGCACCTTCCATAATATTCGTAGATGAAATAGACGCTGTCGGACGTGTACGTGGAGTCGGCCTCGGTGGTGGAAATGATGAGAGGGAACAGACTTTAAACCAAATACTCGTAGAGATGGACGGATTCGAGCCGAATGAAAAAGTTATAGTGATGGCCGCTACAAATAGACCTGATGTTCTGGATCCAGCCCTTCTTCGTCCAGGAAGATTTGATAGACGGGTCACTATAGATTTACCTGATAGGAATGATCGCGAAGCGATTCTAAAAGTGCATTCTACGAAAAAGCCTTTTGCAGAGGATGTGGATTTGAGGGTGATAGCGGAGCGAACCCCTGGGTTCTCTGGAGCGGACCTGTATTCTTTAATGAATGAAGCGGCTATTCTAGCGGCACGTGAGGGAAGGAATAAAGTGGCACAGTATGATTTGATAAGAGCCATAGAAAAGGTAATGCTCGGTCCAGAGAGAAAAAGTCATTTGTTATCAGGCAAAGAAAAGGAAATTACGGCATATCATGAAGCAGGGCATGCGCTCGTCTCTTCAGTTTTGCCTTATGCTGATCCGGTTCATAAGATTTCAGTCATATCACGCGGAAGAGCAGCTGGCTACACTTTACATTTGCCATTAGAGGATAGAAAACTTCAGTCGAAGAACGAATTTTTAGATGATATTGCAGTATCGCTTGGCGGATATGTAACAGAGAAGGCGATTTTCGGAGATGTTACGACAGGTCCGACGAACGATTTACAGGTAGCCACAGCACTCGCTCGTGACATGGTCACGAAATACGGAATGTCTGATAAGCTGGGCGCTCGCGCTTTCGAAAGCGCAGGTGGCAGAACTCTTTATGGCAAAGGATTAGAGGAGGCCGAACATTCAGAGCGAATTAATTCTGAAATAGATAGCGAAGTCACTCGCATTATGGACGAAGCTTTTGCAAAGGCGGATAAGGCTATTACGGATTATAGGGGGGCGCTAGATGCTATAGCAAAGAGACTGATAGAAGTGGAGACTATAGAACGTCCAGAATTCGAAAGTATTATAGTAGCGCACGGAATTCAGCCGAAAAAGAAGCTGGAGATTTAATCTATAAAGATGAGATAAAATTCTGATAAAGAAAAAATAAAATCTTTATGAAAATTTCATAAAGATTTTATTTTTTCTTCATAGTAATTTCATTTTAATCTGGTATAGTATTTGCCATGGATATTATTTCCATTTTTACATTCTTTGGTTTTACTCCGCAAAACTTAACTCCTCTCGTAGTGATCGGGGTATTGGTTATATTTGTTGTTTATAAATACATAGCGCCTATCAAAGAGTCTTTGCAGGAGATACGTGAGAAGTTCTTTGTCTTCGAATCTAGAGTATCTGATTTATGGAAGGATAAACTTGCCCCTTCCGGTTCGCCGAGACAGTTAAATGAGAGGGGAAGGGAGATATTAGAACAGAGCGGAATAAAAGAAATTATCGAAATTAAGGAGGAAAAGATAATAGAATTAATAAAAGCTAAAAATCCGAAAACTGCATTTGATGCAGAAAAAATACTTTTAGATATTATAGCTGAGCTACCTAATCATTGCCCTGAGATTATGGATTCTTTAAAAAACGGAGCTTTTCGTGTGGGGGCCGATATACCCGCTCTATTATTCGTGGCCGGAATAGACTTACGAGATAAGATTTTTCCTTCTTTAGGATTTAAAATTGAGGATATTGATAGAAAAGAAATGGCTGGGAATGTTTAAGTATGTTGCTGCCGTTATTTGAAAGATTTAAAGGCGGGTTTAATTTTATCTCTATGGCTAGAATAAAAGATAAACAAAAGGCTATCGAACTACGTCTAAAGGGGAAAAGTTATTCCGAAATACCGAGGGAATTAGTCGTGTCAAAAAGTACTCTTAGTGAATGGTTAAGAAATTTTCCTTTGTCTAGGAACAAGTTCTTAGAATTAAGCCGTGAAGAGAGGAGGGTGGAGAGTTATCGGGCCACGATGAATAGAAAAAGAAAAACGAAACTAGAAAGTGCATACTCTAAGGCAAAAGATATTATTGGTAATCTAAATAATGAGAATTATTTATTTCTGGAATTTTCTTGTATTGGGGAGAAGGGGATAAAAATGATAGTACTGTTTCGGTTTCTAATACAGATCCGAATATTATGAAGTTTTTTGTGAAATGGCTAGAAAATCTGGGTGTTAAAAGAGAAGATATGAAAATGGTACTACATTTATACAGTGATATGGATGAAAATAAGGAGAAGGAATTTTGGTCAAAAACTCTTAGGATAGGAATAGAAAATTTTCGAAAGACTTATACTAAAGAGACTAAATTAAGTAATATAACTTATAAAAATGGCTTTGGGCATGGAACTTGTATGATTAGGGTTTATGATAAGGAATTAAAAAGCCTTATCTTAATGTGTCTGAAATATATAGGTGATAATTTGTAAAAAATCATATTTTGGCATATTATACACACGCATGCGCGTGTAGCTCAGTTGGTAGTAGCATCTAGCTTATACCTAGAGGGTCCCAGGTTCGAGTCCTGGCACGCGCACAAAGTTAAGGCACCACATTTTTGGAGCTTTTTGTCAGTCACGCTTGTAAGTAGTCACAGTAAGTACCCACACCCTCCCCAATCTCCATATTTATCAACCTTAAATAGACATGAACTTTTGGAACCAGTTCCTGGGATTATTCCACTTAAGAGATAGGAGTACAGAGGCTAGTATGGAGGTAGTTTCTGCACCTCTT
>JAPLZH010000057.1 GCA_026395105.1 Candidatus Tayloriibacteriota bacterium | reverse complement strand
TCACGAGGATGGTACGAGAGGCTTTAATGATTAGAAGGCAGATTATCGACCTTTTATCATTAACCATAAAGACTATCAAAAAACTCAAGCCTCCAGATTCTCCACAGTTATCGTTTTGGAATTAAGCGGACAGTAGTGCCCCTCTATAAGATCCAAGGAAGAGTCAATCCTCCGAGGTGTTTCCGCCAGCACATTCGTAGCAATTGCACTGGCAATGACTAGCCGATACTCCTTGCACAACCTTCAAACCCTTGGCAACGGGTGCCTGCACATCTGTACTATGCTGATTTTGAGAGATGAATATTAATAGTTCATTCATTTGTCTTTTTCACCTCCTTTCTTTTTTAACTATATAATCATTCGGATCCCATTGCAACCACTTAACAAAACAACCGCCTCCACAAATGTTCCAGTCCGTACAATCACGACAATTAGGATGTGGGTAAGTAGTAACACGAGAACGCACCTCTTTCACACGATCACTGTACCAAAAAGCTGCAAACTCTTCGGCAGTATTGAAATCTACACCGTATTTCGCTATCGGGAAAGAAGAAAAATGGTTACACAAAATCACGCTTCCGTCAGGTGTAAATATTAGACCGCTCCCTTTGGGAACATGGCATGTGGTAAGTATTCTACCCTCTTTAATCATTGATTCCCTAGTACATTGATCTAGTATGCACAAAGGTATTGAGACGTAATAGCTATAGTCAACCGAGGTCGTTCTCAGTAAGCCATGTAGCACTGTTAATGCTCTGCTCAGTTCGAGTGGATCCAAAATTCCTTTGGGATCCATGCCATTGGGAGTAACGACGGGGCTACCCATATCTATAGTTACATGACAAGGGCCAAAACTACTAAGCAAATCGACTAGATCATGTAATTTGTCGTACAAACTTCTTACAAGGGTTACAGAGATATTAAGTTTGTAACCAAGAGTCTGAGTGTTCTTTATTGCAGTACAAACCTCATTGAACAGACCGCTCTGTCCAGATACTGCTAGTAAACTGTATCCGTCTTCTTCTACAGCCTTAAGCGAGATTGTTAAATCCCTAAGTCCCGTCGACAGTAGCGAAGAGGCGTAAGCTTGGTTCGCAAAGGCCCTACCATTTGTCACGATTATCGGACGGATATTTTTATCTACAGAATATCTTATAATTTCTTCAAGATGAGGATAAATCGTTGGTTCCCCACCTAGAATAATCATATTAGTTACTCCTAGATTATAAAAAAGATCCACCAAATGTTTCGCGAGATCAGGCGGCATAGATGCATCACCCGCATAGCCTACAGCTGAGGCATAGCACCACGGACAACGCATATTACACATTCGATTCACAGTAAGCCAGCCACCTTTAATTTCAGATGTCTTCATATTTATTCCTAATGTTAAAAATTCAATGTTCTAGATTTCGCCTATATTCAACATACATCAAAAATGTCTTTTGTCAAAATTCCTTTCGATTATCTTATTTCATATTTTTATATCATTTACTTCTAGATTACTAGTAAGAAAAATAGTGGGGGGGGTTACCATTTTGCCTTTTACTCAAATAAAGAGTAGCATATTAGGCATGTCATCAAATATTGAACAAATTCGCCATTCATTGGCGCACCTTTTAGCGGCGGCGGTAGCGGAGATTTATCCGGGGACTAAAAATACCATCGGGCCAGCTATAGATAATGGCTTTTACTATGACTTCGAATTCCCTGCGGACAAAAAGCCGACCGAAAAAGATTTGAAAAATATAGAGCAAAAGATGAAGGAGATAGCGAAGAAGTGGACCACATTTACTGAAAAAGAAATGAGTTTGGAAGAGGCGCTCGCCTGGGCCGGAGAAAATGAGTATAAAAAGGAGCTAATAGAAGGCATAGCAAAGCGTGGCGAAAAAATCACCATCTACGAAAGTGGCACGAAAGCCGATTCCAAAGACGGGAAAGAAGGCAGAAACGGCTTTCACTTTGCCGACCTTTGCCGTGGCGGACACGCTGACTCCATGAAAGACGCCGAACCGGGTTCGTGGAAGCTCACTCGCATAGCCGGTGCCTACTGGCGCGGAGATGAGGCAAATAAAATGCTTACTCGCATTTATGGCCTAGCTTTCGAATCAAAAGAAGCGCTAGAAAATTATGAAAAAATGATGTCGGAAGCCGAAAAAAGGGATCATAAAAAACTCGGAAAAGAATTAAAGCTTTTTACGACTTCCCCGCTCGTTGGCTCTGGATTACCACTCCTTCAGCCAAAGGGCATGGTTATTAGAAAAGAAATCGAAGACTATTTATGGGAACTTCACAGGAAGCTCGGATATGACAGAGTCTGGACTCCACATATAGCGAAAGAAGATCTATACATCACATCCGGCCATGCTGCGAAATTCGGCGATGAGCTTTTCCGTGTTCAGGGCAAAGAGGAGAAGTTTTTCATGAAGCCGATGAACTGCCCTCATCATATGCAAATCTTTGCCGATAATCAGTTCTCATACCGTGATATGCCAGTCCGATACTTCGAACCTGCCACTGTTTACCGTGATGAAAAGTCTGGTCAGTTAGCAGGCCTAACGCGCGTTCGTGCTATCACTCAGGATGATGGTCATCTATTTTGCCGAGTTAGTCAGATAGGACAGGAAGTGGCGACTATCATAAGCATTGTAAAGAAGTTCTACTCCACAATGAATATGATGGAGGGTTACTGGGTCCGTCTTTCCACACGTGGCGAAGATAAGAGTGTATATATAGGAGATGATAGCGTTTGGAACATCGCTGAAAAGGCATTAAAAGACGCAGCGGAGGAAAATAAATTAAACTGGAGGCCGGGCCCAGGTGAGGCCGCTTTCTACGGACCGAAGCTGGACTTCATGTTTAAAGATGCTATAGGCCGTGAATGGCAGTTAGCCACTATTCAATGCGACTTTAATCTTCCTGTTCGCTTTGATTTATCATTTATTAATGAAAAGGGTGAAAAGGAGCGTCCTGTCGTAATACACCGCGCCATCTCAGGCTCACTCGAGCGTTTTATGGGAATTCTCATAGAGCATTATGGAGGAAATTTCCCTCTCTGGCTCTCTCCAGTTCAGGCGAAAATAATTCCTGTGGGCGAAGCACACTTTAAGGCAGCAGAGAAAATTAAGGAATCTCTTTGTGATTCAATGATTCGCGCAGATATAGATCTCGGCAATGATAATTTCGGCAAAAAAATCCGAAATGCAAAAGTAGAAAAAGTGCCATACTTCATAATCATCGGTGATAAAGATATGGAAAAAGGCGTCGCCACTCTAGAAAGCCGTGATAAAGGCCAGCTCGGGCAGTTCACCACAGAAGACATCGTCGCTAAGTTCGTCGCCGAAATAAAAGAAAGAAAATAGAATCTCAGTTTTTCTGGCCAATTTTGGTTTTTTCCAGCCGGTTTTTCGGACACACATACCCCACATTCCAAACATACCACCCCATGGTCTAAAATAGACCATGTGGTGGTATGTTTAAATTAATTTACAGCCTACGTACAGAATCACAAGCCTCCCGAACTTTTTGTTCTCGGAGGGGGCTCCGCAGGGCGAAGAGCCCGAGGACTGGACAAATTTTCAGCAGAAAATTTGTGTACCCCTCCGAGAACATAAAGTTCGGGAGGCTTTGCATTTTCTTGCGTGGACTAATAAAAGTCTTTTTTTGTTTTGCTTTTGTTTTGTCTCCTTTATACCTTCTTATTCTTCTGCGCCACTAAGTAAGCAATGATGACTAAAAGTACGAATGTTACGAGTATGAACACCCATCCCCATGGAATATGATCTAGTGCAAATAATGAGGAAGCGGACATGCCGTTACCGACAGCATCTTTTATATCACTACCAGAATTAGTCGGAGAATTTGTAGAAACAGCGGCAACTGGTTTATTATTTGTAGTATTTTTACTGTTTGCAGTATTATAGTAAGTCCCAGCGCTGTATGTAAAACTAGAAGTCAAAGTAACTGAATTAGAACAAACTTTTGAAGCTGTCTGTCCATTCGCAGATCTTATGGTCACACTAGCAGTTTTTACTCCCGCCGTAGGATAAACAGTGGAAAGACTCTGAGATGAACCTGTGAGGCTATCAGTTCCAGTCCAAATATATGTATAAGGGCTGTATCCACCCGTCGGGATCGCCGTCCAAGTGACCGTTTTTCCAACAGTAGCTGTGGTATCGCTGACAGAACAGTTAACATCTAGATTACCACCATAAGTCTGAGTAGTATTGTAATTATAGACATATCCAGTACTAGGATATGAAGTCTGATAATTATAAGGATAAGTAGTATTGTAATTATTATAAGAGTAATTACCGATATTAGTATATCCGCAGTTCATAGTAACTGTCTGTGCACCTGAACTAACTCTAACAGATGCGGCCTTCGTACCTGCATATGAATAGCTTTTAGGGAAAATAGAAATATTCTGACTGTATGTGTCTATATCAGTACCACTCCATGAATAGAAATAACTTCCATTTCCACCAGATGCATAGGCTCTCCATTTTATAGTATCCTCGACATTTGCAGAACTAATACTAGGAGAACATGTAACTACTAATGGATTTGAATAGCTGTAATTATATGAAGGGTTTTGATAGTAGTAGTTTGAATCATTATTATCATAATTATAATTATTGTGATTATAGTTATTATTATTGTAATTATAATTATTTACATAAACGTTATTACAGTAGGCTGAAGCAGTCTGATTTCCTGAAGTTACGCTAACAGTAGCGTTTTTATTTCCTGAAGAACTGTAGCTTCTATTTGCACTAACGCCATATCCGTTTAAACCATCTGATCCAGACCAGCTATAAGAATAAGAACCGTTACCTCCAGAGACATATGAAGTCCAAACGACATTATCACCAGTATTTACTGAAGAAGGAGAACCTGAACAGCTAACGACTAGATTAGGGTAATTATTATAGGATACCTGACTGGCCTGTGATGGGCTAGAATCATGATTCTCCCAGATATTAAATGGGTCAAATATACCGTTCGCCTTTGCATGAGGTGCAAAAAGCCCAGTACATAGAATTA
Organism: Candidatus Tayloriibacteriota bacterium; assembly: GCA_026395105.1. Lineage (GTDB taxonomy): Bacteria > Patescibacteriota > Minisyncoccia > Phycocordibacterales > PALSA-1337 > JAPLZH01. Next base: position 258 of record JAPLZH010000057.1, on the reverse strand, counting down.
GAGCCAGTAAAATGGTCACATATAAGATATTATTAACACATAGCAAATTTTTGCTTTCTGTCTTTTTCATAGGCCCTCATTATATAGTACTAGATAGTATAAGTCAATACCAAACAGTGTAACCCCTCACACCCCTTTTAAGTAAGCCGTCATCGTGCTTTCTGGTACTGTGTATAACAACACAAGTATTCATCTAGCCACCATGGTAGAATACATGACGTAATGAGACTAACTGACATTGAAATTAAAGCTAGGATG
>JAPLZH010000016.1 GCA_026395105.1 Candidatus Tayloriibacteriota bacterium | reverse complement strand
CATCCTAGCTTTAATTTCAATGTCAGTTAGTCTCATTACGTCATGTATTCTACCATGGTGGCTAGATGAATACTTGTGTTGTTATACACAGTACCAGAAAGCACGATGACGGCTTACTTAAAAGGGGTGTGAGGGGTTACATGCCAAGACCTTTACAAAATACATTCCTTAAGATACTATATAAAAGCTGACTTTTGTCAGTTCTTTGTAAGAATAAAACCCCTAACAATGGAGGTTTAAAATGGAAATATTATTAAGAAATGAGCCAGCGGTAACGCCGAAAAACGCGCCGATAGACAGGATTATGCCCGCGTTTTTCGCAGCAATGCTTCACGGATATGCTTCATCAGATGGTGAAGTTAAGGAGGTCGCGGGCCTTTTTCACAGGTTCTCGAAAATAACTGTCTTCAACGGGGATGAACACGGCTTTGAAGGTTTTAAGGTCATCGATCTCTGGGAGGCTACACCCTTTTGTGACTTCAGCTTCGGTACTACCCGTGTAATTTACAAGGGGACACCAGTCTGGATCATGCAGTATCAGGGGTACTATGAAAAAGACGTGATTCCATTTCTTAAACTAGCTTTAGCGACATCATACAGCAAAAGCGAGTTTACAGGCGGTCGTGGCCCAATGTTCTTCGAGGTCGGGGAAAATGACAGTCCTTACTTCGGCTTGAGATACGTCAATCACTTCCAGACGGTTGGTCAGGTGCAGGACTGGAAGAAGTTCGACGGCGAAGAAGAGATTCTCCGAAAATCATCAACAGGGGGGCCTGTGGTTCGTGCCGGATATCACAAATACTCAGGACTTCTGCTCCTTCACTAGTACTTCGCTTCATTTTGTTCTTTAACTGGGAAGTCTCGCGACCTCCCAGTTTTTTATTTAAAACCTTTTATTATTTCTTACAAACGTATACGAAAGCCGGCGGGAAATTAAAAGGTGTAAAACCTAAATTCACTTCTTTATAATGACTCTTAAGCTTCTTAAAACTAATTACGGAGTATTGATACTGAATATATCTGCCATCTTTACTTAAATACTTTACTATTTGCCTCATGAAATTATCTATTTCAGTTTTCTTTATCTGGGCTAGAGGAAGGCTAGAGACCACATAATCTATTTCCTTAATTCCGTATTTTTTTATATATTTGCCGATATTCTGCACATCATCATTTATTAAAATAGTATTTTTTCTATCATTTTTTATAAGCTTCACCATATCCGAATTTATTTCAAAAGATAAAACTATACAATCATCAGAAACTTTAGAATTTATGGCACGGGTGACACAGCCTTCTCCAGCCCCGAGCTCTACAACGCACTTAGCATTTTTATTTATTGGAGAAACCATTTTCTCTATTAAAAACTTTTGACTAGGAATAAAATTACCGACAACCTTAAAGTTTTTAAGAGCAATGATCAAATATTTAAATATTTTCATCCATAAATTTTATCACAGCAGAGAGTATATATCTATGGAAAAGGCAAAAGATAAATAGACAAAGGCGGGGAAGTCAATGAGACAACCCCGCCCTACGTTAGGCAGCTTTCTCTGCCGGTGGAGCCCACTCTCAGACTCTTTCTGGAGCCTCGCGCGGGCAACTTCCGAGTACACTTTCGGGATCCACTGGATTTTCCCTAAGATTTCCATAAACCCCAGCCAGTACACTGGCCTTTTCGTCGTGTACTCCACCAACTCGAGCGACTACTTCACGCATCCTATCGAAGAGCGCTCGCGAATGTTCACGATCTCTCGGCACCTGAGTGCCAGTTTTGATAGTGTGAACTAGCTACCTTTGAAGTAGGACAGTAGAATTAATGTATTAACAAAATAATTAATTTAATTGTCATATGAAATATCATCATTTGTCTTTTGGAGAGAGGTTTTGTATTGAGAAAATGTATAGCGCAGGATCTGCAA
>JAPLZH010000021.1 GCA_026395105.1 Candidatus Tayloriibacteriota bacterium | reverse complement strand
GTACCGTTACTCAAGAAGATTTAGATGAAATCCATTCCTTCTTGAATGACCGACCTAGGGAGTGTATTGAGTTTAGGACAGCAACAGAGTATTATTCATTATTAAGTTCGAGTGTCCTACTTGAGGGGTAGCTAGAGGGGTAAAGAATATCCTGTTTTATACATAAGTGAAGTAGTTCGGTATAGAGTGCATAGATTATAATATTTAGAAAAATCTTTAAGGCCCCAGAAACTGTAAATACTTTTATGTACTAATCTCATTCTTTTTTCCGACCTCTGGTACCATGCGAAAAATATTGGCAAAGAAAATACGGCCATGATTATAAACATCCAATCCCTCTGAAAAAAGTGACTGAAAGCGAGAACGATCCTCGTGAGAAGCGGTAATTCCACCCTCATCCCCGAAAGCATCGGTATTATTTTTGGCATAACATATAGCATAAGGAAAATAACAGCAAAAAAGGCAGAAATACCGACAAATAGCGGATAATAGGCAGCGCTTTTAATTTTCGATTTTATTTGATTTATTTTTTTAATATGTTCTGCGAGCGAGCTTAATGTCATATCTAACGTTCCGCTTAATTCTCCAGATTTTAAAACAGCTAGCCATTTGCCATCAAAGATTCCGTGCTTTTCGCTACACAAAGACGAAGAAACTGAAATTCCCTCAGAGATTTCTCGAGAGAGATTAAGGATTCTTTCTGTATATTTCGGCATACTTCCTGATACCACTGTACAGGCATCTGTCATGGAAACTCCAGCCTTTAATAAAAATGAAAGCTGTTCTGATAATACTATTTGAGAATTATCTGGAATTTTAGAGATTTTTGATAATCGAATGAGCCTCACCAGACGTGATTTCGCCTTTCTCCATGATAGATAAAATATGGTTTTCCATCGTTCTAAATCCATTCTTAGAAGCGATCCCCAAAATGGCCGAAGTGTTTTTTCTATTATGTACTGCATTTTTTATAGAATTATCAAATTCTAATAATTCAGCTATAACTCTGCGCCCTATACTTCCATCTTTATTTACTTTCTTTATTAATTCCTGAGCCACTATAAGCCTCACTGAAGATGCTATAAGATACGGCTCTAGTCCCATATCTATAAGACGTGGAATAGCATCCACCGCGCTAGTAGTATGAATAGTCGACAAAACTAAGTGGCCCGTCATAGAAGCATGTACTGCTATCCTAGCCGTCTCTGTATCACGAATTTCTCCAACCATAATCACATCCGGATCCTGACGAAGAATAGAGCGCAGGCCTGTGGCAAAGGTAATACCAGCGCGTGGATGAATCTGCACTTGTCTAATTCCCTCAAGTGTAGTCTCGATAGGATCTTCGAGAGTGATAATGGATAGTTCGTGAATAGGTAGAGACTGGAGTAAGGTATAAAGAGTGGTGGTCTTTCCAGAGCCTGTCGGTCCTGTGATTATTATAAGACCTCGTCCAGATAATGCACTTTTAAAAACCTTCTCATGCTCATGAGTAAAGCCCAGTTCTATTAGAGAGTTAGACGTGAAGCCACGCCGAAACAGACGTAAGACTATACTTTCACCGAAAAATGAAGGGAGAACTGATACGCGAATGTCGAATTTTACTAATTCTTTTAAGTCATCTTCTAGAATCTTTTTCTTACCTTCTTCTTTAGCCTTAATTTCAACTTCATAAACAAAGCGCCCATCCTGCATGGAAATTCCATCAAGTCTTAAAGAGGCTAAAGCTTTAATTCTAGCTAAAACACCACTGTATTCTGCTATAGGAAATTCCCTTTCTTTTCTTAATTCGCCATTCACCCTAAGACGCACCCGTACCTTTTCCCCATAAGGTTCGAAATGAATATCTGAAGCATTCTCTGACCCAGCATTAGAAATAATGCTTTCGACCACAGCCACAGGACTCTTCAAAATATTCATTTGAATATTCTACTCCATGGGTGATAAAGAAACGCTAAAAAAGTTCTAAAGAAAAAATGAAATTTTTATCAAAACTTTATAAATAATTTAAAATTTATTCATTATAACTGTGCTAGACTTAAACAACCCTCTAAATATCCGCAGTGAGGTTCATTGAGATAAATAACCTGAAGTTTCAGATTAAAAAGAAAACCTGGAATAATTAAAGGCAAATATGATTTTGTCTTTTACTTCACACTATCGTACGTATGCTTATTTATTTTCAGTCTATATATCTTAAAGACGTTTAAAATCGGCACGAAATCTGTGAGGAAGTTATATAAAGAAGCGCCGACGGGGCCGATCACGCCAAAGAAAACTAGGCCGAGTCCGATTCCATTCGAAACCGCCCAGATGACGAAGTTCTGCTTAACGATAGCTATGGATTCTTTGCTTAAAAATATAGCTTCTGGAACCCTTCGAAGGTCGTCGTGCATGAGGGCGATGTCCGCTGCTTCTATGGATGCGTCGGAGCCTATGGCGCCCATTGCAAAGCTAACATCTGCTAGGGCAAGGGCCGCCGCATCATTCACGCCATCGCCCATCATGGCTATAGCACCGTGGCGATGTTTCAGCTTCTTAATATGCTCTAGCTTATCTTCTGGCTTTAAATTTGCAAAATAACTGTCTATTCCGATCTCCCCTGCTACGCGGGCGGCCACCTGTTCATTATCACCTGTTAACATAACCCAGTTTCTCACACCGAGCGTCCTAGTTTCTGCTATAACCTCCTTTGCATATTTTCGAATATCATCAGCGAGGACGAAAATAGCCACAAGCTTTCCATCTATGGCGATAGCACTAATACTCTTTCCTCCTTTTTGCTCTTCTCTAATAGTTTTTGAGGCCTCTTCAGAAATCTCTATTCCATGACTAGCCAAAAAGGAAACCTTACCCTGTAAAAATTCATGCTTTTCGTGCTTTGCCCAGACTCCATCTCCTGGAGTTTCCTTTACTTCGTCCGGTGTATGGACGTCTATTTTTCGACTTTTTGCATATCCCAAAATAGCGAGTGCTGTCGGATGTTTAGAATCTACAGAGCAAATAGCTGCCGCATTCACACATGATGCCTCTGGCACATCACCTAGCGAAATGACTTTTAAGACTGTCGAAACTCCACTCGTAAGAGTTCCTGTCTTATCAGTAACGAAAGTGCGAATATCTTTTAGTCTCTCCATCACAGCGGCACCTTTAACGATAATTCCGTGTTTAGCGGCTTTAGAAATAGCCACAGTGAAGCCGAGCGGAATAGCCACGGCTAGGTCGTCCGCGCAGGTCACTAAGAGCAAACTAAGAACTAGGTTTAAATTCCTAGTTATGAGATAAATGAGTATGGCGGTGATGAGAGAAATGCCTATATACCAGGCACTGAATTTATTTGCAAAAGTTTCTGTTTTCGTTTTCGCACGGCTGGCTTCATCCACGAGGGCGATCATCTTAGCGAGAGTAGTATCTTTACCAACTTTCTCTGCTTTTACGAAAAGCGAACCAGAAAGGCAAAGGGTGGAACTAAAAACCTGACTTCCATCTGTTTTACTTACCGGCTGACTTTCTCCAGTTAGTGTGGACTGATCTACGCTCGCCTGACCCTGAATTACTTTGCCATCTATGGGAATTCTGTCACCTGATTCGACTATAATAATCTCTCCGATTTTTACTTCTTCGAGCGGTATTATCTTAGTATGCTCACCGCTTTTTACTCTGACAGAAACTGGTCTTAATTTTAAAAGGTGCGTGATTATATTCTCCGTCTTCTTTTGCGTAAAAGCATCGAAAAGGCGGGCCGATGAAAGCATGAGGTTAATGAATGCGGCTGAAACCCATTCGTGTTGTAGGAGAGTGAAAGCGAGGGCGATTCCGGCTAGAAGATCTATAGTTATACTTCTTTTAAAGAGGGCGATTCCGGCGCTAACGAGGACGGGTATGACGCCTATGATGGAGATTATTATGAGAAAAAATTCAGAGACTTTCCCGAGCAGGCTTTCTGGTGAAAAAACTCCGGTTACTCCGAGCCCGTGAAAAACGAGGGAGATTAGGAGCACGAGCATCAGGGCTTCATTGAAGTAGATCTTGCGGTTCATTGTCTTTTATTTTGTGAATTTTATGGTTGGGAGGATTTCATCTACACTTGGTCCAGTGCCCTGATGTACAAAAATGAAACTATTTCCATTCACTGCGACACCCCCGAATGGGGTTTGATTAGATTCTGAGTGATATAGTTTATATAGTAATACTGGTGTATCAGATAACTTTTTAACTACTGTATATTTAGTAACCAATAAAGTACCATCTACCTCATTTTCCAAACTACCGAGAAAAGTATCTAAAGACGTACTAGTTGCGTAATTAATTAACGTACCCTGAGCTGAATTCATAGTATTCATATATTTTACCATTCCGACTGATACATTACTCGGACTATCTTTAATAATAAAGTATATATCTGAATAATTGAATTCAATTCCATTCACAGCATTACTGTATGTCTTATATGTCTCCACATATGATGATTTTTTATTAAATACAATAGACTGTAAGATTCCATTAACTAAATCGTATGCTTTTTGTTTATCAAAGTCTCCTTTAAAGTCCATGATGAAATAGCAGAGATTTTGTGGAGTATAAAATATATTTTCTTCAAAACCGTATCCGTAACCAAAAACTGGAGTATTATTTGGCCTGACAGCAAATGTAGCTGGATATCCATCTACAAAAGATATATCTGGGATACGTTCTAGTTCTTCTCTTTTTACATCCCCATTTCCATAACCACACGAAAAACCTATCTGGTAAGATTGATCCCCTGCTGTGTAAATATCTCCTGGTCCATGGCCTAAAGGACTTGCCACTAACCCAGCCGGAGCCATGAATTCGAATCTATTTTTAGTCTTATCTGTATCGTAGTACTTCTGCCAGCTAGAGGTAGCTGAGGCTACAGTGTTTGCCTCGGTATTTTTAGGTAAAATCTTTTTGAAAATAGCATTTTCTTCAAGAGTTTTCTCGTTAATGGTATATAGACAGTAATCTTTGTAAGTAACATAATTTGCAAAAGGAATGTTACTTCCGTATACCTTTTTAGAATCAGAAAGGCTGTTACACCAAGACTTCATTTGCTCATGATTTAGTCCATCTACTGAAGTCTTTTTGTCTTTTATTTTCTTAAAACAGTCTTCTGGAAGGTTTTTAATATCTGAAGAAAAGTCCATCGGCTTTGAAGAAACGTCATTAATAGCAAGCTGACCAGAAAGACATATATCTACACTGTTATCTGTAACCTTAGGTGTAATTATTAATAATAATGTAGATATTAGAATTATAATCGGCAAAATCCAGTCAATAAAAATGAATCTGTCGGCAAAGACCTTCTTTCTTAAAATAGCAATTAAAGTGTAAACTAGGAATAAAATTATTACGATGAGAATTAGTGCAAAAAATAGATTTATCTGTACACCTGTAATTTCATAATAAAGAAAATAAGGGAATAGTAAAACAGAATAAAACATTTTATATATAAATGGAATTAAATTTCCAGAAAATGAATCTGGCGTTATTTGCCATTCGAATGCAAATAGGTATGCATAAATTCCAGTAAAAAGTGACAATACTAGGAATATTGCCTTTTCCCAAGATTTAATTAAGTTTTTCATAAGATAATTATAATACTTTATTAGTTAAGTGCCTAGATCAAGACCGTCAAATTAATCATTAAGTGTGATCTCATAGATAAACTCTAATAGACCATCCGTCCTTAATCGTTCCTCGATTTTTATAAATCCAGACCTCATGACCATATTATAGGATCTTGAATTTTCAGACTTTATCCTTGCATATAATTTTTTATACCCAGCATTCTTTGCTAGAGCTATTAATTCTTTAAATGCATTGGTCATGAAACCTCTATAATTTTCATCTGCCCAGCATCCAACCTCAGCATTGTCTAAATCTGGACTTTTTATATCCAGTGTGCCGATAAACTCTCCTGTATTATTTCTAACAATAAAAGCAAAGTGGCTATGATTTCTCCATCCTTCCATAACCCAGTTAGTATAAGAGACTGCATCTTTGAGCAAATATGGCCCACCATTTAATCTCCTTTTAAAAATCATTTCGTAACAATCTTTTTGAGAACAAATATCAATAATTTTCTGTAAATCTTTCTCTGAAAAAAGAATATTGCTTCCGCCAAGCATTTGATATATATCCGTATTTAAAAAATTCTTGATCCGACAATTTATTTTTTCTTCAAAAAAAGGTTTTGTATTCATATTATTATTCCATAATAGACTTAACCAAACATTTTGATAATGTATTTATCCGCCTCCTTAAACATTTTAAGATAATCATTTAGTGAAATTGACCCGAAATTATAGTTTTCTATAAAAATACTTTTTAATTTAGCATATTCTAATAATTCGACTCTAGTGAAATTATCTATATTATCATAATTTAAATATTCCCTATATAATAAAATCATCCTTATGAGTCTAGTCACATACTTCTGAAAGTAGTCAAACTTATAGCTTTCATCATATTTTTGTGAAAAATATACTATTCTTAATCTTAAAATATACTCAAAGGCTTTAGTGAGAAGACTTTCTTTGTATTTTACAACATCGATTTTTTCAAGCTTCTCCTTAAATATATTTTTTCCATAAATACATATGCCTCTCGCTAAATAATTAAGTGCAAAGAAGCCATTCCCCACATCTACAAAAGGTAGTTTACTTTCTATCTCATCTTTTAAATAAATTGTAAAATCTGGGTTTATAAAATTATCAAAAATAAAACTTGAAATTTCATTAACATCGACATCTAGGTCATTTAATACAATAGCAATGTCTGAGTCTTTTGGAGTTCCCGTTGTCCTTATAGATGATCCAAAAATAATAAAACAACAAACTTTCTTAGAAAATTCTTGTTTCTTAATATTCTCTTTTATAATTTCAATATCAAATACCATACTCAGGATATATTTTTATATTTTTTAAAGATATTTTGTGCTTTAATAAGTTCGTCTTTATTAAATGATATCAAATTAAAAGCATCTTCGTATTTATACCAACATACGTTATCAATATTATTCCAGTCTTCTGGCGTTGGATCCCACTTTTTATAAACTTCAAAAACGTTTATATATAACTCTTTTTGTATGACCTTACCCTCATCCTCATATATATATTTATCTAAAAAACAGAAATCTATATATTTTATCTTATCTGATCCAAAACCAACCTCTTCTTTAATTTCTCTGAATGCTGCATCCACTTGGCTTTCATCATTTTCTAGTTTTCCTTTTGGAATCCAGTATTCAGATTTTTTATTCTTAATCAAAATAACAAAAATATTCCCTTCTTCTTTGTTATAAAAAAATAAGAAGCCGCCTGATGATGTGACCTTTTTATCTATAGTATTATTCATATTTTTCAAGATAATTAATTTCTTTTTTTAACAAATCTATCATATCTGGGTCCGAAAGTTCATCAAGTGATAAAGTATCTAATCTGCCTGTAACTTTTTCTGAATTATCACGTTTTTTATAAATTTCCCAACATAATTTTGCTAATTCTCCCTCTGTATATTTGATTTCTTTATTTTTTATCATCTGGGCAGCTTTTTTCAAATCTTTAAATATCTGTGACGGCTGACCGTGAGTAATTACGACTAATTTAGTTCCTCCATTCATTTTGTCTAATTTTTCGTATGTTTTGATCACAAGGCGGTAAATTCTGATTAGTAATTCCTTATACGTTTCTCCATATCTCTCAAAAAAATTACTGAGTTCTGGATACTTAAAAGTGCCGTCTGCTAATAAAACAGGATCACCAAATCTATAATTATAGTTATCTACACCACCAGTACTATCGGATCCGTGTGTTTCCTTTGAAAAAGCCTTCCCAGCCAAAATTAACCCTTCGTATTTATCTCCTTCTTTATAATCTTCTGGTATTATAAAACTTCCCTGATCAATAACTCTTAAATCATCATTTACAGAAAATCTGACCTTAAGAGAATTATCTATTCTTAAAAGTGAATCAGCAATCATCTTCGCACTATCCTTTGCTCTTATTCTCGGAGATGTAATGAACATAACTGCTTTTTCTCCATCTCTTTTTATTTCAGTATACAGTTCTTCTGCAATAGCTTCAGCTTTATATTCCTGATCAGGCATAAGGATAGCGTCTCTATCATATAATCTTAAATTATCGACGTCATCAAAATGTCTGATCAAATTAATCTTTTCTGGGTTCATATAAAGTATTCTAATAATTAAGCGCCCAGATCATAAAGTTTAAATATCCGGCGAAGCTAACCCAGAGAATGTACGGAGCGAGGAGCCATGCGGCGACTTTCGAAATCTTTACAAAGGTGATAATACTCGTGAGAATGGCTAGCCAAAGAATGATTATTTCTATAAAGGCAAAGCCTGGGCTGTGTAGGCCGAAAAAGAGTACTGACCAGAGAACATTTAGAGCGAGCTGAATAGCGAAAATGGTGAGCGCCGTTTTTACTTCCCTTCTTTCGAGGCCTTTTTGCCATATTAAAAAAGCGGAAATTCCCATAAGGACGAAAAGCGTAGTCCAGACTGGAGCGAAAATCCAGTTCGGAGGTGCGAGCGCCGGCCGAGCGAGCTTTGCATACCAGGAATTTATGGCGGGAGTAGTGAAGATGGCGCCTATGCCTCCGGCTAATTCACAGATGGCTATAGCGCCGAGCATTTTTAAAAGATTTTTTATTTTCATGGGTATATTATAACAAAAAAGCGGGGCGTTGGCCTCGCTTTAAACTAACAACCCACTTAGGGGAAGAATTATGGGAGTGAATTAAAATGGCGAATGACCACGGACGCTCGAACTAAACTTCGGGACATTCGGTTTTCGATCCACAGCCAAAGGCATGTCTGATCCTTTGTAGCATAATTCTTCTGCGGTCATGTGACGGTTTGGTGCTTGGACACTGTTCGGTGTACCTGTTTCAGGAGTTTCCGCTTTTTTTACTTTTGTATCTTCCATAAATCAATTTTGTGCTTTTGCTACCAAAGAGTATGTTCGCGCAAAAGGGGGTGGAAGTCAAGTAAAAACAATTACTTTAATTCGCTTTCTTCGTGTGTTCCGCGACATAATCAATAAGCTGTTTGGCCACACTTTCCATATCTTGTTTTGTTATCATATTAGCATCCCCGTCACTATCCTTTGTATTATAAAAATACAAAGTAACTGCTATATTAGTCTCTGGAAAGCAAACCACCGTGGTGCCGATAGATTCCTTCCCTTTTAATGCCTCTGGAGACATATCTTTTCTAATATGTATGTAATATGGATGATTTTTGTATTCTGATTTAGATGGGCTATATACATTATCAGAACTCATGTCCTGTGCTGTTGCTGATATAAAATTCACATACTTTAAATAGTCTTGAGGAGACATTTCAGCAAGGAACATAGAATAAACGTAAATAGGCTTTTGTTTGTTTAGGATTTTTCCGTAAAAGGCTTGCCTATTTCTTAATTGATTAACTACCATTTTATTATTTTCTCCTAAACTAAACGTATACTTTGTGTTGTCAGCATAGTCTATATATGCAGTCTTTAAGGTTGAGGAAGAAGAAGTTGTGGAGGTAGTAGGATCAATGAAAGACAGCCCTGTAGTACCGACAAACATATAACCTTCTTTGGTCTTCATCGGGAAATATGATTCAAATAGGTCTCCAGATAGAGGTTTATGAGTAAATGTTCCATCTTTTTTCGAGTCAGTAATTTTTGGAAAATCTGATGGTTCAGAACAATAAATATATATACCAATGCAAACTGTAACTATAAAAGCCATTAAAGCGATAATCATTACCGTCGAAGACATTTTATTTGGAAACTTTTTCTTGTAAATAAGGCTTGATGGTATAATTATAGCCCACATCAGCAAGACTAATATGGCTAGTGACAAAGTATTCAGTAGATGGGTAAAAAAAGAATCAACTACGACGATGATAACCAGTGCATAGAAAATGACGCGATAAAGCCTTAAGGTTGGAAACTTTTTCCACATATATTTTAATATTAATTTATAAAACTTATTTAAACTTTCCGTTAACATCTACTTTGGTCAGTCTCGGCTCTGATTATGATAGCACTGAATTTGACAAATGGTAAGTTCACAGTAGGTAACCCCTCACACCCCTTTTAAGTAAGCCGTCATCGTGCTTTCTGGTACTGTGTATAACAACACAAGTATTCATCTAGCCACCATGGTAGAATACATGACGTAATGAGACTAACTGACATTGAAATTAAAGCTAGGATG
>JAPLZH010000030.1 GCA_026395105.1 Candidatus Tayloriibacteriota bacterium | reverse complement strand
AGTACCGTTACTCAAGAAGATTTAGATGAAATCCATTCCTTCTTGAATGACCGACCTAGGGAGTGTATTGAGTTTAGGACAGCAACAGAGTATTATTCATTATTAAGTTCGAGTGTCCTACTTGAGGGGTAGCTAGAGGCTCATTCTTCAGTGCCGTAATATCCCATAGTATCAGGTCCTTGTCTGGGATAAGAAGCCCTCTATCTGCCAGCTCCTTCTCCAAAAGTTCTGCCGCTGGATAAAGCGGGTTGGCTAGAACCAGCATATGGGCTGCGCTCAGTGATTCTTTAATCCCTGAGTCCGTTCTGATAATCACTTGAGTACTGCGCATCGATTTGACCTTTCATTTTTGCTCTTTTGAGCGGTTGTTTTTTACCATCGAGCCAAAAAATTAATGTACAAAACTAATATTGACTATTATTAGTATAATACATTATGTGCATATCTGCCAATAGCTACTTCTCTACCGCCTTAGCGACACCATTTTCTACCAAAAACAAAGTGTAATCCGCATTCTTCCTATCATTCTTTTCATCAAAGCTTATAGTGCCGGCTATACCTTCATAAGAATTTGAATTCAAATAATTTTTTATCTTTTCTACATCATAACCATTTACCTTTATAGCATCAGCGAGAAGATGAATAGTGTCATAAGTATAAACACAGACAGTAGTCTGAGGACAATCCTGTCCATATGTATCTTTATACTTCTTTAAAACTTCAGCAGTCTTAGTACTACTACCAGCGACGAAATTCGCCCCTAGCGCACCCTCTAATATATCTTTATGCTTTAATATTAAATCTTTTGAGATTATAACGTTATCATTTAAGAGTAATTTTGTTCTAAAATTAATATCCTCCATCTGTTTTAAAACGACTTCAGCGCTCGTCACTGTCTGAGGGCTGATTAATAAAACATCTGCCTTTTCCACCTTAAGCTTCGTAAGCTGTGTGCGAACATCAGTTACTCCTGTGGCAAATGATTCAGCCACTACATTCACACCAGAATCTTTTAGAAAGTTCTCGAGATTAATCTTTATACCCTTTGCATAATCAGTCTCTTCATATATTACAGCCACTTTTTTATATCCAGCTTCTTTTATTTTTAGAGCAAAGAGGCGCGATTCATTTAAATCAGAGGCCCAGTTCCTAAATATGAATGGAGATATGCCGGTAATTTTTGCTCCAGAGAGAACATCGGAAACAAATACTGCATTATTATTCTTTAGTGTCGGAGCGATTCCCGCCGCCGTTCCGGTACAAGCTGCTGAAGTAAATACTTTTATACCATCTGCCGAATTTAACTGCTGAAATGCAGCAACGGCTGTTTTAGGATCACATTTATGATCTTGATAATTAATCTCTAATTTTTGACCATTTATTCCTCCTGCATTATTAATCTCATCTACTGCCATTTTAGCCGATTTCTGTGCTGGCTCGCCGTAAGTAACAAGGCCACCAGTCAGTGGATACAGTGCACCGATCTTAATAGTATTACTACCTGATTTCGAAAAGGTTATTATTAAGATAACAACGACTATAATCAATACTCCCGCTATCCATTTTCCCATTCCCCCTTTATTTTCTTCTGTATTCATAATAATAAATTAAGGTCTTATATACCCCATTTTACTATTTTTAAGAGTAGAAGTCAAAAAGTACTATTTTAGTCTTTTTGCCTCCTTTTTAAGATTTTTTATATTCTTTTCTATAGGCAAATTTTCTGGCATTTCTCCACCGATATCTTTAATGGCCTTTCTCACTTTTCGGCCGACTGAATGATGGGTTTTTTCAGATTTTTCCTGTCCTCGGACTTTATCTGTCTTAATCTTCTCATCTGTTTGAGTGATTCTGAATAAATTTGCCGCTAATTCTGGAGAGCCAGCACGGTCTAGTAATTCCCCTTTTTTAATTTTCTTTTTCTTCTCTATGTTCGCGAGCGACATATCATAAAGCCCTCTATACCCAGCATCATTAAATTTTCCAAAATTATTTATACCAGCTTTCTTTGCTGTACTAAATAGTTTTTTATTATGGAAGGCCACTTCATTTCTAATAAATATCCTCTTTTGCACTTCATCTAATGACTGGAAAATCTCTTGCTTTCTCGTCTGAACGGCGAAATATGTCTGAGCTGTAGCAATTTCCACTTTTGATGAATCCCCGTTCTGTGCGATGAGATAGCAGGCATATCTGCTTAGCTTATAATCCTCAACCTCTCGAACAGCGTCTTTCGCAAGCTTGATCATTTTGTTGATATCAACAAAATGATCGTTTATGTTTTGTAAACTTACTCCACAAGCTTTCTTTGCTTTATCTATAACCAAATTAAAATTTCTCCACTCTGTATAAGAAAGTACTGACATTAATTCCCTCGCTGACCAGAACTCTATACCATTCTCGTCTACTCGCTTAATAGATTCAAAAGTTTTATTTATCGCCGGAAGATTTTTACTCATTTTTTGCTTTTAATTAATAATACTAATCTTCCCATTTATAAAATAAATTTCTATCCACAGTTTGCAAAAAATTCATAAAGATTTTAGAACAGACTTAGAAATCTGTGTCTTAATTTATTTGCCTTTTTTCTATTACCATTTTCCCGATATCAGGAAATTGGTCTCCTATTTTTTGCCTAAAATCCCCCTCGGCCTAAAGAGCAAAAATATTATGAGAACTCCGAAGGCTATGGCGTCTTTCCATTCGCCGGAGATTTTCCAAATTCCAAAGTTTTCTATAAAGCCTAGAAGAAATGCGCCTAGCACTCCGCCGTAAATATTTCCGATTCCGCCGATAATGGACGCTATCACACCCTTAAGAAGCAAAGAGAAACCCATTGTCGGCTCTATTCCTGTATCAAAGCCGACTAAAATTCCGGAGAGTCCTGCTATGGCTGAGCCTATAAAAAAGACTCTTGCCACTATTTTATTCGTATCTATTCCGACGATTTTCGAAACTTCTTCATCATCGGAAACTGCCTTCACTGCTTTGCCAAACTTTGTATATTTTAAAGTTAAAACCAAAGCGATCATGACAGCAAGTCCCGAACCAAGCATTAAAAGCTGAACGCCAGTAATCACTCCGCCGAAAACTTCGAATACTCCAGAGCCGACAGTATCCGAAAGTGTTTGGAACTGACTCGTAAAAAGAATAGCCACTACAGCCTGAATAGCAGTCATGAGGCCGAGCGAGGCTACGAGGAAGACCATTGTCGAGGCTTTTTTAAGGCGAAGTTTTCTATAGACAGTTTTTTCGCAAAGCCAGCCTATAAAACCTGCCATTAAAATTCCAGCGATTACACTAAGATAAATATCTATGCCGAGCGTTTTCGAAAGATAGAAAACTGTATACCCACCGACCGCCGTGATGGCTCCGTAACCGAGGTCGAAAAATTTACCAGTGCTAAAGATAAGATTAAAGCCGAGCGCCACCATCATATAGACAGCTCCAGCAATGATGCTATTTAGTATGAGTTGTGGCAAAATATCCATTTTTTATTTCGTTTTAATTTATTTTACTACTTTTTCACGGCCTGCATATACAAAAATAAAGGGATTTCTTTTCGTATTTTATTCTCAGTCCCCGCACGGGGCCCCGGCTGGCTCACTTTATGCGAAAGCCACTCTTCCAGGCGGGAGATTAAAAAGCCTGCATTTCCGAGGGTTTTTACATACCACTGAAGAGGTCTATGAAATGAATACGTGAACTTCGCCTCATTCTCTTTTTCGTCACCCCCCTTTTTTGATCCTGGCGCCATGTCTATTTTTTCTTTTCTTTCATTCATATAGGCATCTATTCGGCGGTATTGAACTCCGGCTGGACCGGCATCTGGTGACTTTCCGGGCGCCGATAATTTTCCAGCCGTTTTCATTTTTTCTTTTTCTTTCTCATCAAAGCCCCAAAAAGATGCTTTCGGAATTCTAAAAGCTGGATGATTTAAAACTAAATGAAGCTCGCCACCAGGCTTTAAAACTCTGTACGCCTCGCCCCAAACTTTCTGTGCATTTTCAATGTTTTGTATAGCGAGGATAATCGTCACCTTATCTACACTCTGACTTTTTATAAAGGTCAGATCATCTGCGGGCGAGACGTGGTACTCCACGAGCTGTGATTTTTCCGCTTTTTCTTTTTCTTTTTCTTTTCCGCCCACTTTTACGCTCTCTTTGCCTTTTGCTATTTTCACGAGCTCCGGCGAAATATCTGAGGCTATTACCTTTGCCCCCGCTTTTGCAAATTCGCGAGAAAAATATCCTTGTCCACAGGCCACGTCAGCTATAATCAGGCCCTTCATTGGTGAGAGAAGACGAAGCATATTTGGTAAAATCACTTCCTTCTGATAAGTGCCTTCATTATTTTCAAGCATTTCGTCATACCACTCTGCCACATTCCCCCATGTCGTTTGTTTTTTATTCATTTTATTATTTCGCGAAATTCAGATCAAAAGCATAAGTCTTATCTGTCGTGCTTCCCGTATAAACTAATTCTAGAGAATTTATGGAGTTTCCATAAGTATAGTCAAAACCCTGTATCATATTTTTCACGGCCGTAGCTTTCATCTCTTTTCCCGCCACATCAAATACCTTTATAGAAACCATATTCTTCAAATCCCCATTTACTTTTAATACTACATTTTTATCTGCAAAGCTAAATACTGAGAGATATTTATCTGTTGTTACTGGAAGTTTATTTAATTCAGCATCTGAGTACTTAACCGATTTGACTTTATTTGGAATAGAGACGACGATGCTTCCTTTTATTTCCACTATATCTTTTGCCAAAGAATCCTTTAGAATATTTAATGCTCTAGTCCCTGTTAAATGATTAACTGGCTTATCATTTTGATTAAGACTTACTCTGGTGAAAAATGGGTCACCTTCAAACATTGATTCATTATCAAAAATATTCTTTCCGCTCTTATCTATAATACTGTCTATCTTAACATCCACAGTGTTCATAGTGCTTACAGGATTTCCGGGGGTACTAGAATTTCGAGTAGAAGTTCCGTTAGCAGTTCCAGTCTCCTCGAGCGGCATACTAGTAATAATATTTATTTTCAAAGGCAAATCCGCTCTAGAAATGGCAAATGGACCGGAGATGACATAAACGGCAGACGTACTAGAGCCTAGTGAAAGCATAAGATGCTTAGTCTGAATTTCCTGAAGTTCTTCGAAACTCATCACCTTAGTTTCTGGAACGTCCACTGGTAATACGGAAGGCTGATTCGTCTGGATATTTTTCTGCACTGCAACATTTGTATTAATATTTGCAGGTTCATTACTTATGGCAATATTCACCTCCTCGCCCTTACTTAAAAAATAATATACTCCGCCACCGGCTATAAGAAGCACGGCGACAATGATTATAAAAGCAGGCCAAAATCCCATACCTCTTTTAGCAGTGCCGAAAGGAGCGGGCTCTGGGATTGGAGGAATTTGAAATGGATCTATAGGAGAGCCTTTCTTTGAAAGAATCTCTTCTTTTTCGATTTCCGCTTTTTCTTCTCTCTTATTTTTATTTTCCTCTACAGATTCGCTAAAATTTACGAGTAATGGATCATTGTTCATTTCTAATGGCAAATAAGTTTATAATACGTACATTATCTAACAAAATCTGGTTTTTTCAAAGGGAAAAGTCAACCCCCATGTCAACTCATATGACCATGACACCCAAATCATCTAACGGGGCTTCTTTTAAATGACACCATTGTTGTTGTTAATTTCTTCTTTGTGTCGATAGATTTTGATCCCATTTTCTTCTGATATGCCTTGTACAAATTATC
>JAPLZH010000059.1 GCA_026395105.1 Candidatus Tayloriibacteriota bacterium | reverse complement strand
TAATTTGTACAAGGCATATCAGAAGAAAATGGGATCAAAATCTATCGACACAAAGAAGAAATTAACAACAACAATGGTGTCATTTAAAAGAAGCCCCGTTAGATGATTTGGGTGTCATGGTCATATGAGTTGACATGGGGTCGAAACCTTCACTGTGGACAACTATATTACGTAATACTCAGCAAAAACCTTTCTATATAGCTCTATAACTCTCTTTGCCTCATGCTGATTTAAGGCAAAGTTTGGCTCATGGGCTATAGCATTCCTCACTTTATGGGCCTCCCAAGCAGAATCTAGACTTTGTAAATCACCCTTTTCTACGCGCTTTAATTTCTCTCCGATCCCTTCTCCCTGATAACCTGCTTTCTCCAGAACCTCATCAAGCATAATATCAGCCTCTATAATAGACCGAATCCAATCACTCTGATTCGCCGAACTAACCATTTCCAAAATCTTTTTCCATCTATTAGTATGTTCAGAATTTCCCTTTGCCTTTTCATTATTCGCCATCTCTACATGCGCGGCGAATTTCTCATCAGCTTTTTTCTCCACAGCCTTCGCCCCGAAATGTGAATAGAAAATTCCGAAGAGTAGTGCGACAGATGCTGGAATAGAAATCATAACGATAATTCCATAAATTCTAGCGGCGCCTTCTATAATATAAGGGGGCGCGGACTTTAGTAGTTCCGGCGCTAGTGCCACTATTTTCCCGACATCAAAATATGAAGCTACGTCCATAAGGATTACGCTTTATATTATAACTCATTTAAGAATGTTTTTCCTATGTTGAAAAGTAATTCCTCTTCTCCGTGGCGCGCCGTCATCTGAATACCGAGCGGAAGCGCAGGCGAATCTGAAGTAAAGCCAGAAGGCAAAGAGATTGCCGGCATTCCTGTAAGGTTAGCGGTCACAGTAAAAATATCTTCTAAATAAAGCTGTAGCGGATCCGTAATCTTTTCTCCTATTTTAAAGGCTGGAGATGGAGCAGTCGGCGTTAAAATCACATCCACATCATTAAAGGCTTTTATAAAATCCTCTGTAATGAGACGGCGCAAAGCGATAGCGCGGTTATAGTATGCATCATAGTACCCAGCTGAAAGTACATAAGTTCCTAAAATAATTCTTCGACGAACTTCAGATCCGAATCCTTCAGCTCTACTCTTTAAATAATCCCCCATTAAATCTTTGCCTTCTTTTAAGAGTCCGTATTTTACGCCATCGAAACGAGACATGTTTGAAGAAACTTCGGCCGGCATGACTATATAATAAACTGGTAGTGAATAAGAGATATTTGGTAATTTTACATCCACCACCTTAAATCCTAATTTTTCGAACTTTTCTAGAGCCTCATTAAAATTCTTCAAAACTTCCGGATTAATTCCTGGACCCTTTAAGAATTCGCGCGGTACGCCGATAACCGGTTTTCCAGAAATCTTTTTAGGCAAATAAGTCTTGTCGGAAATGCTCGTGCTATCTTTAGAATCTTTGCCTTTTATAGCATTAAAAAGTATTTCCACGTCTGTTACGGTTTTTCCGAGGGGGCCGATCTGGTCTAGTGAGGAGCCCATCGCCATTAGCCCATGTCTAGAAATAGAGCCGTAAGTAGGCTTTAAACCGACTATTCCGCAGAGACTTGCAGGCTGGCGAACAGATCCGCCAGTATCAGAGCCGAGTGAAACTAAGGCACCGTTCATAGCCACCGCCGCTGCTGATCCACCTGAAGAACCTCCGGAAACACGAAGAGTGTCATGCGGGTTTTTCGTCACTCCGTACGCAGAATTTTCTGTAGAACCTCCCATGGCAAATTCATCCATATTTACACGTCCTAGGAAAACCACGCCCTCTTCTTTTAATTTTGAAATCGCCGTAGCATCATAAGTCGCCTTATATCCTTCGAGAATTTTAGAAGCAGAACTAGCGATTCTACCTTTTATCAGAATATTATCTTTTACAGCAATAGGAATTCCTGTAAGCAAAGTAGCCTTTCCTGCCTTTATTTTTTCATCCGCCTTCTTTGCCTGCTCTTTTACATCTCCATAGACTTCTAAGTATGCATGAATTTCAGGATCAACTTTCTTAATTTGCTCTAAATATGCTTCAGCTAAATCTGATGCAGAAAATTCACCCTTAATCATGGCGTCGTGAGCCTTTTTGACAGTAAGGTTTTTTAGGTCGATATTTTTCATATTATATTTCAAATGAATCAGAAGAACCGAGGATTTTTTTCACTTTCAAATACTGACCTTCTCTTTTCGGAGCTTCGGATAAAAGCGCTTCGGTATTAGAGCCGGTTTCATTTAGAACTTCGTCTTCTCTCATAACGTTTTTTACAGAGCCGACGCGTCCTTTCGTATCTATCTCCACAGGCGCAGATTTTATCTGATCCACATAGGCTAGAATGGAGCCGACATCCTTTTGTAGCTTCTGCTTTTCAACATCGCTAAGGCCCAGCCTCGCCAAATCCGCCAACTTATTAATATCTTTATCCGTTATCATGCTCGTGATAATAGCATATTTTAGGGGCAAATTGAAAGCTAAATGGAAAATAGAAAGCTATTTTTTGAGGTTTTTTCCATTTCATAAATATCGCTTAATATATAGATATTATCATAATAGATAAAATTTTGATAAAGTTTTTGCATTTTGTGGCATTGACTTTAAGGCAAAAAAGAATAGGATATTACTCGTAAGAGTCTGTGGCACAGTAAGCGCAAGCTTAGGATGGGCCTATCGGCATCGTTGCTGGTGGCAGACAAAATAAAACCCCTTTACGGGGTTTTATTTTTTATCAAAATTTTATAAGTCAAAGGCTAAAAAGAAACCATTTTCAAAAACTCCTCCTCAGATAGCACTTTTACGCCGAGTTCGCGGGCTTTTTCTAATTTTGAGCCAGGATTTTCACCGGCTATGACAAAAGAGGTCTTTGCAGAGACTGAACTAGAGACATCCCCACCGAGTTCGCGTACCCTACCGTGCGCATCATCGCGAGACATTTTCGAAAGCGTTCCAGTGAGCACGAAAGATTTCCCCGCTAAAGGCAAAGCGCTCGGCGCGGACTTTTCTATTTTTTCCAAAATAATATATTTCAAAAGTTTCTCCACGAGCTCCAAATTTTTCTTTTTCGCAAACCATTGAGTTATAGACTGAGCGACGACCGGCCCGACCCCATTAATATTTTCGAAATCCGCCACCCCAGCCTCACTAATTTTCTTAATTGAACCGAAATGCATGGCTATATCATATGCCGTTTCCTCACCCACCTGATCGATAGAAAGACCGGCTAAAAAGCGTGGAAGGGTCGTTTTTCGGGCTTTTCCCAAGGATACTAACAAGTTATCCACAGACTTTTCCCCAAAACGAGGTAAAGCCAGTAAATCCCCCCTAGTTAGAGTAAATAAATCATCAAATGAAGATATGAGATTATTCTCCATTAAAAGATCTATGATTTTCGGCCCTAAACCGTCTATATTTAGACACTTTTTCGAGGCAAAATAGTAGAATTTCCTCCTTAATAATTCACCGGAATCCTTCTCTACACATCTCCAAGCAGCCTGTCCAGGAATTCTCTCTATCCTTCCATCCCCACCACACCCCTCCACCTTATCAGGAAAAACGAAAGCTTTTTCCTTTCCTGTTCTTAAATCTTTAACGACAGAAACTATGTCAGGGATAACGTCTCCAGCCTTTTGCAAAATAACAGTGTCGCCGATTCTCACATCCAGCCTTTTTATTTCATCTTCATTATGCAAAGTGGCCCTCGACACCTTCGAACCCGCCACAGTTACCGGTTTTAAATGCGCTACAGGCGTCACCACGCCCGTTCGACCGACCTGAAGAACGATATCCTCGACCACGGTCGTCACCTGCTCTGCAGGGAATTTATAGGCCACACCCCACCTAGGAGACTTCCCAGTAAAACCTAGCGCTTCCTGAATTTTTCGAGAATTTATCTTAATAACGATTCCATCTAAATCATAATCCAGACTGTGTCTCCTCTTCGTCCATTCTTCATAGAATTTCTGCACGCCCGCGATACTATCAAAAACCTTAAAATACGGATTAGTCTTAAAACCCAGCTCCTTTAAAAATTCTAGCTCGTCCGCCTGAGTTTCCGGCATTTTCGCGCTGGTTTTTCCACCGCCACCGCCTTCTACTTTCCGCCCGACTAAATCAATGTCATAAAGAAAAGAATCGAGCCTCCTAGAAGCCGTCATTTTCGGATCCAGCTGGCGGATAGAACCAGCAGCTAAATTCCTAGAATTGGCAAATTCTGCTTCCCCCTCCGCCTTCCTCTCCGCATTTATTTTCTTTAAATTCTTCTTACTTATCCAGACTTCACCGACCGCTATCAAATCCACTTTTTTCCCCAGAGTCAAAGGCACACTTTGAATAGTTTTAGTATTATGCGTGACATCTTCGCCGATTTCCCCATCCCCGCGCGTCGCCCCTTCCATAAAAACCCCATCTTTATACTTCAAAATCATTTTCAAGCCGTCTATTTTTAGCTCACAGCAGTACTCTAGCTTAATTTTTTGCAAATCTCCCTCATTCGTGCCATCTCCGCCTGTTTTCGCCCCCGCCTTCCTTATAAAATTCTTAACTTTCTCTTCCCATTTTTCGAGCTCGGCGAAATCAAAAACGTCATCGTATGACCATTGTCTCACCTCATGCTTTACCTTTTTAAATTCCCTTAAAGGCTCTCCGCCGACTCTCTGACTAGGGCTGTCTGGCGTAATAAGCGCTGGATGATGTCCCTCCAGCTGTTCCAGCTCCTTAAGCAAAGAGTCATAAGCCTCATCAGTAATCTCAGGCTTATCTAAAACATGATATAGATAGCGATGCTTCTCTAAAAGCCCCTTAAGCTTCTTTACTCTGTCTTTTACGCTTTCTGGTATTTTCTCCATACAGGATATTAAAGCAAACTAGAATTTTAACTCAAGTGTCCTTTGCACTCTGCCGTTATCATATACATCACAAGTATTATATCCATTCACAGTGATAGTCGTCGTCGCGATGGATCCATTATCTGGAATATGTCTCACGACCTGTGCAGAAAAGCACGGCATTTTCGGATCAATGGGCACCCCACCTCCCACAGGCTCCCCCATAAAGTATAAATATTCTCTAGCAGGAGAACCGACATTAATCATGTCTAGTGACCAGATGTCCGAGCCACCCCTTACCCACGTCGGTTCAGAAATTATAAGTACCATTTTCTTTGCAGTAGAATCCCAGACATAAGGTATAGAACCATTACATTTAAGACTTTCATCACCCGCCACAATGCTGAAGCTAGAGGACGTGGAAAATCCGCCATTCATAACTTTCCTTTCGAAACATTCTATTCCGGTATCTGATGCATATATCGCTTGTTGTGAAGCCCTAGTCTGAGCGGCTAGTTGAATTTCTTTCTTACCGATAACTAGAATAGAAACTCCGACCACTAAAATTAAGCTGGAGAGAAGGATGGCATATAAAAGTGTATATCCTTTATTATTCATAGATTAGAAGTTATAAAGATTATCATACAAAGTTATGGAATCGTCACTACGCCCAGCTTTGAATTTCACCATAGCCTCTATTCTCACTTCATCAGGATTAACCGTACTAATCTTCACTGTTCTATAGAAAGAAGTGCTAATACCTGTATCATAGGTACCTGTGACTTTCGGCCTAAAGGTCAGATTCGGGGAGTCATATAAAAGTTCATGGTCATTACATTCGGTTTGTGAGCATGCTTTAAGTCCGGGTGTGGGAGGGATTACACCACTAAAATCATTATATGTCGTATCTACATAACAGCCCATTACTGAACATGTTGCCGGATCCATTCCGCTGAGCCAGGCAATACCCTTTTGAATATTATATGTCTTTAAAGATTTAATATATTCTATAGCATCCTGAGCTAAATACCCGGCTGTAAACTGATCACGGGCGAGGGTGCTCGAAGTTAAACTTTTCTGAGCAGCTACTATAGGCCCCGTAATAGCCACCATAAGTATAGCGATAGCCACTAAAGTCTCGAGCAAAGTAAAGCCTCTCACACGCTCTACTCCGCCCACTTTTTTCCCTTTGCCAGATTTTAAATTATTATTAATCATATTATATTCTCTGTGTAATAGTCGTTTGAACCTTAAAATCAGTCTGAAGATTTACTTTAGTTCCCGCCACGCCACTCATGAATATCTGAACTTTCGGATAGCTGGTATCATTCGAAACGACGAAATTAAAGGCTTTTATTATAGCACTCGGAGAAGTAACGGGATAATAATCTCCATCCGTTGACCAATTTAGCGAATAAGCACTAGTTAGAAGATCAGATTTATAAAGAGTATGATCTACACTATTAAAATAGTAAACGTAATATAGGTCATTACCACCACCATCTTTTTTTCCTGTCTTAAAACTTAATACGCTTTTTGAATTCTCTGCATAACTTAAACAGCTAGAGGTCGCGTGAACATTAAACGTAACTAATTTTAAATCATCACTTCCACAATAATAATTCGATCCGACACGCACCTCCCTAGATATACTCTCTAATGCATAACTTAAATTATTTATAACCACTTTCGCTGCCTGGGCTTTTTTATTCGCCGCTAAAATACTAAGAAAAGCTCCGACGGCCACGACGGCTGTCGTCGCGAAAACGGCTAGCGAAACGGTAATTTCTATTAAAGTAAAACCTTTATTATCTTTTTTTGAATTTAAATAGTACATATTATTCATCACCCACTATTATTTGACCTGTCTTTCTGACGACTACACTAGACGTAGCTCCTGTCGGAGACTTCAGTTCTATCTTTGCATAATTAAAATCAGATCCTACTGCTGCCACACGTATATGTGACTTTGCATCAGGTCTTAAGAAACTAATCACTACATTATTATAGTTAGTACCCGACACGCTAAAAGGCTTAGCAGGCACACAGGAAGTACTTGACGTAACACAAAAGCCAGAAATTAAATTCCCATTTTTAATATTAAATGTCTTTATTATCGTATCACTATTATCATAAAAAAACTGATTTCCGGCACTAGGATTATCGGCAAAGAAAGTAAATTTGCCCTGGTTTGCAGTAGTCGTAAGATCGAAAGACACACCATATCCGTATTTATAACCATCCGCCAAACTGCCAGTAGTCGTGGAAAACTTCACATTAAGTGCATCTGACTGAGCCTCACGAATAGCCAAAGCCACATCATATGAAAGATTCGTCAGCATGACATTATCATTATACTGTCCATTTTTTATTAAAAAGAGCATCGTCATGACGATAAAGATGGCGATGGAAACCATGAGTTCTACCAGAGTAAATCCCTTAATTTTTATTCCTCTTTTATACATATTTTATCTAAAAACTGATGTTAACTTATCCACAATATTCACGAAGTCCGCATTAGCGAGTAGAACTAAAAGAAAACTGATGACGAGGTATGGAGCGAAAGGGACCTCGCTCTTCATTGTAAGCTGTTTATGGCCATTTTTCAAACCTCCTAAAATCTTCTGAAAGGCCATTATGCAAAGACTAATAACAGCTCCTATGCAGAAAGCTAAACAAACGGCCGATAAACCACCCCAGATTCCGAGAAGCCAGCCTATTCCGAGAGCTAATTTCGCATCCCCGAAACCTATTGCCGCACCTTTAGAAATCCACCAGATAGAGGTAAATGGGAAAGCAAAGAAAATAGGACCAGCTAAGAGATTCCAAAGTACTGGATATGTAAAATCATTTATGCCTAAATAGAAGTGTAACTGCCAAGAAAGCACAGAAATCAGAAGCGCGATTCCGGCGAATGTAAAAACCATTCCATCTGGAATTATTTTATGAAGAATGTCGTAGGCTGTAATAGCTATTAGAACTGCTGTAGCGATCCATAATAAAAGGACGAATACGAGTGATATAGGAACAGCTGGGTCGAAATAGACTAAATATACAGAGGTGAAGAGGACGGCTGTTATAACTTCGACTAGCGGATATTGCCAAGAAATCTTTGATTTACACCCTTTGCACTTCCCTCCTAGGAAGAAGAATGAGAGGATCGGTACTAAGTCGGTCACGGTGAGGGTTCGTCCACAGGAAAAACATTTTGACCTATTATTTAAACCTATGACTCCGAGACCTGTACCATAACGAAGGATAACGACGTTCAGAAAACTGCCTATAATAGCGCCGAATATAAAGATAAATATCAAATAAAGTATTTCCATATTAAAACGGTGAAGTAATATCGTAAATCATATTTGATTCGATAGATCCATCAAAATCTAGGTTTAGACAATCTTTTGCATTATCGCCTAGTGTACCCGCCACAGAACTTTTATCATCATCATCCTTAAGAGATGAGGTGTCATTTTCTAAGACAGCACCTAAATGATATGTGGTCGTGGCTATGCATCCGCTCCCAGTAACGCCCACAAGAACACCTAATGGAGCGTAATTATAATCAGTGGTGGTATTATTTAAGACTTTAGCATCCTTCGAACCAGCAGGCGGATGTGGTAACTTCGTAATCATACCTGAACTTTCCAGATCAGCGAGTGAAGCTGGATAAGAACGATATTTACTATTATAGCGAGCCAATGCTCCAGATATGTCCTGAATAGCAGAAACCCTTTTCAGATCACGTGCCTTTGCCTGTGAACTAGCAAAAGAAGTGTAAATAATTCCCATAAGAATTATCATTATAGTAATCGTAATCATAAGCTCCACCAAAGTAAATCCTTTTTTTGACATATTCCTTAGATAAGATTATATGCCGTATTATACCTCTTATCACTTTAATAATAAAGCATAAGATGTTAAAATTCGGCCATGAAAAAGATGGTGGAAATAGAAATAGTTACTTCAGCCCTAAATGAAGGCAAAAATCTGCGCTTTTTCATAGAAAGCATTTTAAAGCAAAAAGGCTCTAGTTTTACTCTAAAAAGAGTAACTATAATCTCCGACGGCAGCACAGATAATACAGAAGAGATCGTAAAAAGCTTCAAAGACAGCCGAATAAACCTCATTTTGCACAAAGAAAGAGCCGGAAAACAAAAAAGGATTAATGAGTTTATGAATGGGAAGGACTTATACGAAACCATAGTTCACTTCGATACTGATATTATTTTAGAAAAAGATGTACTTCAAAAATTAGCAGATATTTTCGCCATCGACGGAAAAGTCGGTTTGGCATGCGGGAAACCCATACCGCTTACACCGAACCCAGGAACCCTCACAGAAAAAATAGCTCTTTTGGGCATGAATATTTACAGTGCTGCAGAAGATGACTGTAAAATAGATGTACCGAGCTTTAGATGTAATGGAAGGGTGTATGCTATTAGTAATAAACTCGCTAATCTTTTCCAAACTCCATCATCTGTAATAGAAGATGATAGATTCCTTTACTATACAGCTAGGGTAAATAACTTTGACATTAAGTACTGTAAAGAAGCGAATATATATTATAGATTACCGAGTGAATTTAAAGATTATATATATCAGCTAGTAAGGTACTGTACCCCCACCATAAAACCACATTTTAATGAATCTCTGACAAAGAAATATGATATAAACTTACGAATACCTGTGCTCGTACTAATTTTTAAAAGCTTTTTCAAAAAACCCTTAATAACTTCTGGATTTTTCATATCGCTAACTCTTTCTTTTATAATCAGCCGGCTTTCTAAGGCAAATAATGTCTGGCGGATGAGCCCCTCTACCAAATCACTCTTTGATTAAAGTTTTTGAGGATGAAATCATATACCAATTAATGTCTGTACTAGAAAACTTTGAAACTATAAAGCCGAAAATCCATAAAAATACATATGAAATAACATAAAATGGGTTTTTTGGAAGAAAACTTAAAGCACCCATAGCCATATCTGTAAATTTAATACTTTCCCACTTTTTTAATAATTCTTTATCAAAATATTTACTTAAAGAGTTTAATCTGACCCTTTTTGCCTGAATTAAATATTCTTTTAAACTGCCAGCGCCCCTGTAGAACGCTATTGCCTTATCTACATAAAGGCTTTTAAGATACTTTTCTGCTGATAAATAAAAGACATAAGCATCCTCCTCGATAATCGGCTTAATATTTATAGTCTTATAGAAATCCCCGCGAGCAGCATAAAGCCTACCGCATGCATAATACTTCATTGCCTTTTCGCCGAGTCTATTCCGAATCGAACTAAATATTTCATAGCCGACATAATTTACCCTTTCGATATAGTTTAACGGAGGCAAAAGAACACATTTCGCCCAAATCATAGTCACATTAGGATATTTTTCAAAATTTTCGACAATCACTTTAACTGCATCATCTTTTAAAAGAACATCCCCGTCACAATGAATTACTATATCTGATTCTACTAGCGGAAAGTATTGATTTAAGGCTACATACTTCCCCCTCCTTTCTGGGTTATGAATTACGGTAATCGGAATTGAGGAGTTTTTACCTATTTCTTTGGCAAAATTTGCAGTGTTATCAGTACCATCAGCCATTACGGTAATCTTTTTGAAAAGAAAGCTACCATTTTTTTGATTTAAAATACTAGATAAGAGAACTTTAATGTTTTTTTCTTCATTATATGCGGGGATGACCACCTCAACTGTCGGAATCTTATTCATATAATTCTTTATTTGACCATACTTTCTTTAGGACAAAATATATTATAAAGCATGGTATAGCTGCAACAAATAAATAATATGTAAATAATGAACACCAAGATTTAAATAAAAAATTATACACAACACTACCTGAAATACCGGTCATTATATCAGTCATGTTTTTTATTCCCCAAATGCTTGTACTGACTATTTGATTATCCACGACTTTTGTTAAAGCCAGCGCTGCAACATTAAAAATCGAAAAGAATATAAAAAATAAAGTTATAGCTTTTTTTGCCCTAGTTAACGGTATTATTAGCCAATATCCAAAGAAAACACTAAGAATAGAGGTAGTCGGAATGAAATACCTAGTCCCAGTAGATAAACCACCGAAAGGATTATAGAACATTCCGTAAATGATTATATTAACCAATATAATAGAAAGTAACACAAACATTTCCTGATTTATCTTCTTTCTATTCAGATATAACCCTAAGATAGATAATAAAAATATAGGACAAAGAATAAATATACCCCTTCCCTGAGCAAAGGAGACGCTTATTAAATTATCTACTATTAATGATTTATCGAAGTTCCTAGAGATATCATCCTGTTCTAGTATAGAACCATTTTCTCTTTTAATAAGATCGGCGAAGTTATACCCGTCAAATAAAGGTATCGTATTACTCATTACATTCCATTTACCGTACATTTTACTGTTATTAAGGAAATTCGCAGATATGATTATCAAAAAGAACAGGACGGCCGATATTATTATTAAATAAATCTTTACTTTTTCCTTTTTATTATCATAAGTCTTATCAGACTTTTCTAAAGGTAGGAAAAAATACAGGAAAATCGGAGCCATCATTAATAAATTTGGATAATCAAAAAATACAGAAATTCCGTAAAGACCCATGGAGATTATGGCCCAGGAAAAAGACTTTTTACCTGAAATCCTGTATTTCCAAACTGCATAAAACATCGTCAGTATTAATATAACAGCTGTATTATGCTGATATAATACAGTACTAAAACCCCAAGCTAAGCTCGCAAATGAAAAGATTAGAGAATTCGTGAGAGAAATAGTCTTTGAAAATTTAAATACTTCCGATGAAATTAGAAAAATTAAAATAGACGCCAGAATGGCCAAAATAGACATAAATATCCAAACGGATCCCTGCCCAAAATTTATAATATGACCCAGTGAATATGCCGGCAAAGAGATAATAGACATGCCGAGCGGGAAAAGACTAAAAAACTTTCCACCTTTAAAGCCAGTGTTCCTAGCCCCAGCGATAGCTCTATTATATGTGAGGACTGCCGAGCCTTCTTCAAAGATAGAAACTGTTGTCATAAATACAGAATTACCATGAACATCTTGAAAAGGTTCCAAGGTCGTTTTGCCCTGTATTAGTAACTTTGCATCATCATCTTTATCAAAATTTCCAGGTATTACCCTTAAAGAAAGAATGGAAACAAACAAAATTACTATTATTAAGAATAATATATATATTTTATTATTCATATTTTTTCTTGAAGTAATTTTACCATACTTTGAGTTATGGTGTCTAAATCATATTTTTTAGCAAATTCATAAGCATTTTTAGATAATTCTTCACGCATCTTTTTATCTTTTATGATTTCACTCATCTTTTTAGAAAGTATTTCGACGTCTCCATATGGAAAGAGGAAACCATTAAATCCGTCTTTTACTGAATCGCAGAGCCCGGAGACATTTGATGCTATCACCGGAGTTCCACAGGCATTTGCCTCCGTCACAGTAATACCCCACCCCTCTTTAGAAGATGGCTGTACGAAAATCCATGCCTTTTGCAAAAGATCTATCTTTTCTTTTTCTGTAACTTTACCGAGAAAATCTATTCTATCTCCTAAATCAGCTTCTTTAATAGATAATTCGAGCTCTTTCCGCCCATCACCATCACCACCTATAATTAATCTGGCGTCTGGGAGACTATTTGATATTAAAGAGAAAGCTCTGACCAAAACGTCTAGTGACTTATATGTTTTAATTCTTCCGACATATACTATAAGCGGAAAAGGGCTTTTAACTCCCGGACTAAAAACTTTTAAATCAATACCTGGAGATATAATCTTTATCGGTCTTTCATCATGGCACAGTTTCTGCATTTCATCTTTAGTAGACTGGGAAACGGCTACGCATTTACATTCCTTATATACTTTCGGCACCACCCATCCCTCAACCCATGAAGCTATATATGCAAAAGGTTTATTGAGATATTTAAAAAATATATCCTTATGAATATGATGGATTATATATACTATCTTATTATTTTTTGTATATAACGGACTGAAAAAAGGAATGCCATTCTGCGATTCTATAATTTTATTAAACTTTTGCTTTCTAAAATAGAAAATCCAATACAGAAAAGACCAAATAAATACAGTGTACGCATTACCCTTTCTAACGATATTTATACCATCTATTATTTCCTTTTTCCGACTTCCATGACTGTCCCCCCGGCAAAAAAGGGTAACAGAAAAGCCTCGACTAACGAGGCGTTTCCCTATTTCATGAACATAGACCTCAGCACCACCAGATTCATTATGCGTAATATCCCTCCAGTTCAGAATTAAAACTTTCATAAAAGTTCCCCCCTATCATAATCAGCTAAGGTTCTTCAACCTGTACTGAAGTAGTTGCTGATTCTCCAGTTCCTAGAACGATTACACTACCTGACGGAAGTAAATCTGAAACCAAATATCCTTTCGGTATACCATCAGCGTAAGTAGCATAATCTGGGGAACCTACTACAGTCACTTGGATAGCTGGATTAGATATAGATTCATTTAAAACATAAAATCCTCCACCTTTGTAATTTGAATTTGGCACATAAACATAACAGTGAGTAGAGTCGTTAGTAGGATCGACCGGAATTACTCCGACATAATTTAAAAATGCCACATCCCAATTCTTTGCTGCTCCAGTATTACAGTCTACAGTGTAAGGTAGATTTGCAGATCCACCACGGCTGTTATAAGGCCTAGATGGATACAGGCCATTATTTTTTGAAGCAAAAATCTCTAGGGCATTTCTTAGCTGAATTAAATCCTTTGAACGGCGGCCGTCTTGTCCTTTTGCCTTCGCTGCTGTCATGCTAGTTAATAATGTAGCCGACAGTAGGGCTATGATGGCGATGACTACGAGCAATTCTATTAAAGTAAATCCTTTTTTCATTTTATTAAAATTAATTTTATTTATTTACAGTTCCTGCTGCTCCACTATTTATTTGCTGCATAATGGCTTTTGCCCTATCTTCGCCTGCACTGTTATTATTATTTACAAAGATAAAAACGGCAGCCGAAAGACAAATAAGACAAATAACCAAAAGAATATAAGTGGCCTGTTTTTCATCCTTAACAATGCCGATCTTAATTAGCCAATTCACCATAGCATTTCTCTTTCTTTGATTATTATCTATGTAAATCGGCTGCTCATTTTCGAATTGAATCATGCTCATATAGTCTAATTATATAACGATAAATTAATAAATACTACCTACTGATAGTGAATGAATCTAAAACTTTTCCATCTACGCCTATAAAATCCCCGTAAAGATTCTTATTCGTCACTCGAACACTTAGAACACCGAACTCCGAATTTTTATTATCAGAACCATAAATAACCTTAAAGTAAGGTATGTCTTTACTGTTCTTTCCCTCTTCTAGGAGGCCTCCGGTCTGACCACCAGTGCCGGCCGTCAGGAATACTGTACCACTTCCCTGTTTATAGTTATCCCCAGTTATGCTTTCAGTTATACATTCTGGATCAAAATCATCTTTTAAGCATTTAATCTGATTCGTCCTCGCATAGATATGATCATGTCCGTTTATAACCAAATCTGCTTTTTGCTTAATTAATAGGCGTGGTAAATCTTTTCCTATCTCACAAGTCTTATCACCAGCCGAAATACATAATTTATGCATAAGAATAATAACCCATGGATAACCCTTTGTGTGTGGAGTATTAAAACGGTCATTTAACCACGTATACCTAGAACTAGTAGAATTATACTCATATGGCAGAGGGTTATCCTGGAATTTAAGGTCTGGTGATAAAAGGATAAAACGGGCCATCGGATTATTCGCAGGATAGTCGAAATAATATTCCTTTCCGTATTCGCCCTTAAAATATAGATCGTTTGGTAAACTATTAGGTAGACAATTTATAAGCTTATTATAGTCTCCATCAGTGGTATCATGATTTCCTGCTAAAAGTTCTATAGGTATAGTGCCGAGGAATTTTTTTGCAAAAACACACCAGTCCACAGAATATTTTACATCCGAACTATATATCATATCTCCTAGTGCTAAGTGAAAATTAGGATTTATACCGCGGATCAAAGACATTACCCCTTCAGTACTTTTATTCATACCGTAATCTCCTGCTGCTGTAAAGGAGAATGTAGGCACATTAACCACAAAGGGTACTGGAGGGAAAGGCTGATTTGCCTGATTATTTTTGACAGCCTGTTCATTTGTATATTGAATTATAAAGAATGCGACGAGGGCCAGAAAAGCTAAAAAAAGAAAGTACTGAATGAATCTATAAAAAGGGTTCTTCATAATGAAAATAATAACATATTTTCAAATAATCAAAAACCTCACAGATGTGAGGTTTTTGATTATTGTAACAAAAACTAAACTACAGTTTTTAATTACAAGTTATAGAAGTGGCTATAGGTGATGATGTTGCGGGAGACGTATTTCCTTTGCTGTCTATACAGAAATAACTTCCTATAGACAATTTTCCGAATATAGCATAATTAGTAGCTGATGCATTCAACTTATCTCCAACAATCGTTATGGCACCAGCTCCACCCTGTATATCAGCATCTAATGCCAATGTCTTTATGGCTGAATTTAATGATGTTGATGTTGCTACCAAAAGCTGACCATAAGCACTAGGATATACCTGTCCGTTGAATTCTGACTCGAGAGCGATTCTCATCTGCTGAACGTCAGAAGTAACTCTGGCATCCTTACCCTTTCCACGAGCCGAATTCAGAGAAACGAGAACTGTAGCTGAAAGGATACCGATGATCGCGATAACAACTAGAAGTTCGATTAATGTAAAACCTTTATTATTCTTCATACTTAATTTATTAATATTAATATTTTTGCTAAATAGCGCTATTTAACAAGGATAAACCCTGTATCGACGTGTTTAATTATATCAAACTGTAATTCTTTGGCATTTCACTATGTGGATAACTACATTCCTGAGGAAGAAATATTGTATATAGGTATGAGAACTGAGGCTAAAAGGAAGCCTACTCCGAGTCCTAGAAGAACGATCATGGCAGGCTCTATCAAATCCACAATAGTGTCCACAGAGTTCCTGACTTCTCGAGAATAGAAATCCGCTAATGTCTTTAATATCTGTCCTAGTTCTCCTGTCTCCTCACCCACCTTTATCATTTGTATAAGAATTCCTGGAATTTCACCGCTAGATGAAAGTGCATCTGACATGGTCTTTCCTTCTTTAACGTCTTCCATAGCCTTCGTTAGTAAATCTTTATAAATAGCGTTATTAACCACATTACCTGTGAGTTCTATAGCTCTAACCATAGGAATACCAGAAACGAGCATAGTATTCATATTATCTGCTAATCTGGAAAGGTAAATCTTCTTAAATAGAGGGCCGAACACTGGAACAGAAAGCTTAAAATGATCAAATGAATTCTTTCCGATAGGCGTTTTTATCCACCTCCATAGTAAATAAGCTCCGACGACGACCAGTATAGCTAGAATAAATCCATAATTAATTAAAAAGTCGCTGATAGTCATAACTATCTTTGTATAAATAGGAATATCCTGACCAGATTCCTTTAAAAGTCCGCTGATTTTCGGAATGACCACTGTAAACATTAGAATCATAACAGTAAAGAATGTAAAGATAATGAATGCCGGGTAGATAAGTGCGTTTCTGGCTTTGGAAGTTAATTCATAGTTTCTGTCCATATAGTCGGCGAGGAAGGCAAAGGACTGATTTATCTTACCTGATTCTTCACCCGCCTTAATCATATTCACATAAAAGTCATTAAAAACCTTAGGATGCTTTGCCATAGCGTCAGATATAGAACTTCCTCCCTGAATATCATCAGCTATCTCTGAAAGTTTTATTCGTAGAACGTTATTATCCATCTCTGCTGCCATTAATCTAAATATTCTAAGCGCGGAGACCTGTGCGTTAAAAAGTGTAGATAGCTGTCTGGATAAGATAACCACATCCTTATTCGATACTCCAGAGAAAAGCGATATTTCTTTCTTTAAAAAGGTTTTATTTTCATCTGCTGGATGAATAGTGGTAATTATAAAACCACGACGCTGTAAAGAAGCTATGGCTATATCTAAATTAATAGCTTCCATAGAGCCTGAATTTTCCTTTCCACTAGTATCTAAGACCTTATAATTAAAAAGCATTTTTTAAATTTTTAAATCTTTAAATCATCTTTTCGAGCACTTTAGGATTAAAGCTATTCGCCATAGCGCTTTCAGGTGTAATCTCTCCCGCCCTTACGAGCTCAGATAAACATCTATTCATATCTATCATCCCTTCTCCGGAACTAGTCTCAATAACTGTATTTATCTCATGAATTCTTTTCTCTCGGATAAGGTTAGCTACGGCATTATTATTTATTAAAAGTTCATAGGCAGGAATAAGTCCGCCAGAGATGCGTGGAATTAAACGCTGTGAAAAAACTCCAGCGAGAGAACCCGCCAACTGAACACGTATCTGATCCTGCTGACCTGATGGGAAAGAGTCTATTATACGGTTAATAGTCTGAGCGGCATTATTCGTATGCAAAGTAGAGAATACTAAGTGACCAGTTTCAGCAGCAGTTACGGCCACTGACATAGTCTCTATTCCTCTCATCTCACCTATGAGCACCACGTCTATATCCTGACGAAACATGCTTATAAGTGCTGTATGAAAATCCGCTGTGTCTATCCTAACCTCTCTTTGATCTATAATAGATTTCTTCGGCTCATATAAATACTCCACTGGATCTTCGACTGTAAGAATATGTTCTGCACGAGTAGAATTAATCATCTCCACTAATGATGCTAATGTGGTAGATTTACCCTGACCGACAGGACCGACCACTAAAAAGAATCCCTGCTGTCTCTGTGCAAAACTTTCGAGAATGGTAGGAAGATTTAATTCCTGTAATGTTTGAATTTTTCTAGGAATAAGACGAAGTTCAATGCTCACCGTTCCCTGCTGGAAGAAACCATTTCCTCTAAAGCGATTTCCGCTTTCATGAGTATATGAAAAGTCTATTTCACGTGTGATATAAAAACGTTCTTTATTTTCTTTTGAAAGAAGTTCACCGACTAATCCTTCTGTATCTTTTTTCGTTAAAACTGGTCTTTTTACAAAAGGTATAAGAAATCCTGACACTCTGATAGTAGGGTGTCTCCCTTCAGAAAGGTGGAGGTCTGATGCCCCCTCCTTTATTACTGATTCTATAAGATCACTTAATTCCTTTTTATAATCCATTAAAATTATTTTTTAACGTTATTGTAAATTTTCTTAACTTTTTCTACGACCTCTGACGGAATAGATGTGGCTTTAACTATATATCCGGCAGCTCCGAGCGCTTTCGCTGTATCTATATCAGATGCACCACCCTGATTAGTAAGCATTATAACTACTGCATCTTTTAATAAATTCTCTTTTCTGATATTCGTGAGAAGAACGAGACCGTCCATTACAGGCATAACGATATCTAGTAATAGTATGTCAGGTTTTAGTGTTCCTTCACGAATCTTTTTTAATGCATCTGTAGCACTTGGTAATGTGGTTATATCATAACCATTTTTTGTAAACTTTAATCCGTACATGTCTAATAAAAACGGATCATCATCTACATATAGCACCGAAAGTTTCTTTTCTTCCATAATGGTTTAATTATACTATAATTTAGCAACTTCCTCAAAGGGTATTTCCTTTCTAAACGCCTTAATAATAGCATCCTCTTTAAGGGAAAGCATTCCCTTTGAACGTAATATCTTCTGAAGATTAAGCTCTGAAGCGTCACTTAATATAGCTCGCTCTATATCCTTATCCATCATAAACACTTCCATAGCTGCTGTTCTGCCACGAAGTCCTGTAGGACAGTCGGGAGTAGGAGATGCCTCATAAACAAATTTAGAAAAGGGAATTTCCTTTTTAAATTCTGGAGGTAAATCGGAAAACTGCTTTTCAAGCATAACTTTTAAGCTACCCTCCACTGGAACTTCTGTTCCACTTCCAGGAGCTAGGGTTAGCACTAGTCTCTGAGCTATAGCACAGATGAGAGTAGGGGCGATCAAATACGGATCTACTCCCATATCTATAAGACGTGGCACTACTCCAGCAGAATTATTCGTATGCAAAGTAGAGAGCACTAAGTGACCAGTAAGCGCCGCCTGAATAGCTAGCTGGGCCGTCTCCTTATCACGAATCTCTCCCACCATGATTATGTCTGGGTCCTGACGAAGTGTGGTACGTAGTCCATTTGCAAAAGTATACCCTATCTCTGGGCGGACCTGAGACTGGTTAATTCCTTCAATGTTATATTCAATAGGATCTTCGAGCGAAAGAATATTATCTTTTTCACGATCCATTTCCTGAAGCATTGAATAGAGTGTCGTAGATTTACCGGAACCAGTAGGACCTGTTATTAGAATAAGTCCATAAGGCTTATCTATAGCAGCCTTAATCATTTTGACATTTTTTTCAGTAAGACCCATCTCTTCTATTTTCTTAACGGCTTTATCCTGATCTAGAATACGCATTTCCACTTTCTCTCCATAATATGTAGGGAATGTCGAAACACGGAAATCCACTTTTCTATTATCTATTTTTACAGAGAATCTTCCATCCTGTGGTAAACGACGCTCATCGAGCTTCATATTCGCTACCACTTTTATACGTGCAACTACTGCACTATGAACATGCGCAGGCAAAGTGATGCTCGTATTTAAAACACCGTCCACTCGGAAACGAACTCTAACCTTATCTGACATAGGTTCTATATGCACGTCTGATGCATTCCCGTCTGTAGCATAGCGAATTATAGTAGTTACTATCTTAACGACAGGTGCATCTTCAGAAAAAGCACTGGTATTATGCCCGAGCTGTTTCGCCACCTCTGAATCTTTATCCTCTTTTTTCTTTTCTTCTTTTGTTAATTCTGTTTCTAATTCATCCAGAGCCTTAATCACCTCTCCGGAAAGGCCTCTGTACATCTCTATAGCTTTATCAAAATCTAAGTCTGAGATAAGAAAGATTTTATAAGGAATATCTAAATGCGAAGTGATGAACTGTAATGCATCGCGAGCATCTATATTATCTGGATCGACTATACCGACGTGTAGCGTACTGTCTTCGAAAGCTATCGGTACAAAATGATAATGACGAGCAGCATCTTCTGGAATATACTCTAAAATGCTCGATGGTATCACCTTTCCACCGAGTGAGGATGTCGGAATACCGAGATATTCACCTTTTGCAATTAAAATTTCCTTAGGGTCCACTCCATGACTAATAAGCACAGACTCTAAAGACGCATCTGGACCAGATAATTCTGTCTCTATAGCTTCTGCATCTTCGCGTGATATCAGATGTTTTTTTACGAGAATATCGACAATTTTCATGAATTTTTATTTTAGGGGTTTTGTCGTCGTGGCCTTAGCTGGAATTCTAGATGCTGGAGTGGAGGTCGCGGGAACGGATGCTGGAGAAACATACCCTCTATTTATAGGAGCAAAAGGATTAGGCCTTCCGACAGGCTGGTCAGGGATAATACGAGAATAATCCTGCAAAGACTGAAAACTCGAATCCTTAAAAATAGAATCATCTAATTTTAAAGATTTGACTTGGCCGAGAAGCATCATCGTCTGTGCTCCGACGCCTGAATCATTCACGACTGACATGGAGGAAAGATCGTTTGAAATAACTGTTTGTTGCTGATTATATTTATTTCTATACCACCAAACCCCTCCTCCGACGAGTGCTATGATTATTACGATTGTTAGTAAGTTTTTTGAATTCATATTTTTATTTTCTTCATTTCATCCAATACGTTTTCATCGTAACACTAAAAGTGTAAATATCCGTATCTGCAGTAGTGAAAGTAATGCTTTGAACGTCGATCATCCTCAAACTCTTTTCTATGCCCTTAAGAAGTTCCTGGAAATTATTATAGGTAGTAGTAATACTGAATGATATTAAAGCTGAATTATATGATCCGTTTGATGAGCCGTTAGTATTCTTTGCCTCAGTGACATTGACTTGGATATTCTTTAATGGAACTCCGAATCCTAAAGTTATTCCCTCCATTTCTATGATTAAGCGGATAGAATCTATAGTATTTGGAATTAATTTCTCAAGTTTTACTAAGTCTACTGGTGAGAGAGCGTTAAATTTAGCAGTTAAGTCATCTCTCATTTTTAAAAGATCATTTGATCTGACCTGCGCTGTAATATACTGCTGCTGCTGTTCTTTTAAAGCCTGGATTTTTACATATTCTGAGTCGGTAAATGAGAAAAATAGTCCGAGGGAAAGAATTATTAGTACTACAGCTGTGAAATTTGGATTCATATTGAAATTCTAATTCTTATATAGCACGAGCGTTCCCGGAAGCGTTGCCGTGAGGTTAAAATTAACTCTACCTTCATCCGCTAAAGAAAAAGTGGTTATAGGATTTTTAAGGATTTTACTTTTTGCAAATTCATCAGACTGTAAAGCTACAGATTCCTTAGAATCCCCCATTCCAGCCACATTAACCGCCACATCTCCTTTATCATTTATGGAAGCTGAAAGAGATGTCAGTCTAACGCTTTTCAAAGTAGAGACTTCAAAAACCTGGAAAATCTTAGAGTAAGCTATATGTTTATCGAAAAGCTCTTTTCCGGCCACCATTCTCCTATTCGCTTCAGATATTTTTCCCAAAAGGGCCTGATCAAAACCTTTTTCATTCTTATTAATAAAAGCTATACTAGCCTCTATTTGCTTTTCTACAGAAACTCTCCATGCATAAACTAAGCCAGCTGCGACGATAGAGATAACAAAAAGAATAGTGCCGACTAATAGAAAAAAGTTTATACCTGAACGAACGCGTGGACGGACCATTCCGCCCTGCTGGAAATTCCTTTTTGGTATAAATGAAGTTTGAGATGATGTGGAAGGTGGCATTACTTATAAAGTATATTACGTAAAGTCTAAAAACACCATGAGCAAATATGTGAATTACTGTAATTCTCCGAGACGGCGTAAAGCGAGGCCTATTGCTACCGTAAATTCTGGTCCTCCGTCTCTTAAAGTGTCTCGAAGGAAGGCGGGAGTTTCTAACTTTTGGAATGGATCTGCCTGGGCTACTTCTGTTTGGAAATTTTTACTAGCTAATTCTTCATAACCTTTTAGAAGAGATCCTCCACCTGAGAGAACTATTTTACCGATGGGTTTATTATACTTTTTCTCATAATTAAGAATGACGCGGTTAGCTTCATAGAAAATATAATCGAGGGTAAGCGTGATAACTTCTGGTAAATCCTGATGTGCTGTATTAGGACGAAGACCGTATGTACGCTTTAGATTTTCTGCTTCGGCCACTGGAATATTTAAAGATTTGGAAATGGCCAAAGTAATATCCTGAGAACCTCTATTAACTGTGTGTGATACCTTTAAGACTCCTCTGTCGATTATAAAAAGCTTTGTAGTAGCTGCGCCCATATCTAGTACAGCCTGAGACTGAACTCCAGGGACCAGTGCTGCGCGAAGTGAACTAAAAAGTTCTATTTCAAAAAACGAAGGCTGAATTCCTGAACCCTGTGCCATGAGAGAATATTTTTGCAATGCTTCATTATGAATAGCGACGATAAGAACATCTATGGTTTTTTGACCCGCCTGTTCTGCACTTCCAGAAGCACCGATAGTCGGAGGTAAAGAATCATCATTCGGAATAACCCACCAGTCGAGTAGGACTTCACTTATAGGAAGTGGTATATATTTTCTGGCTTCTATAGGGACGATCTCGGTCAAACGTTTTTCATCTACCGCAGGGAGTTTTATAAGAGTAATAAAGCTGGATGGAAGTGGAACAGCTATTCCGCATAATTTAGTAGTTATATTCGCCTCACGCATGAGGTCTTTAAGTGCTTCTATAGCCTTCTCTGGAGGAAGAGAAGCTGCACGACCGATGTCTATCCCAGCATAAGGACCGACGGATAGTTCTCCATAAGTCTCTAGGACGGCTCTACCCTTCTTCTTTTTAATCTGTACGATTTTTATCGCAGACATGCCGATGTCCACGCCCATGACGCTTACTTCTTTTTTCCCGAATAAACCGGAAAGAAAACCCATAAGAAAAGTATAGCACAATAAAATATTTATGAAAATTTCATTTTTTCTTTAGAACTTTTTTATTAATCCTTTATCTTCTATGAGTAAAATATATACATGGGTATTATAGATAAATTTTATATCATAATTAAAGACTTTCTCTTCCCGAAAAGGGATGAGGGAAATCTTAGACTTTTTGGAATGAGTGGGGCCATGGACGCTTTAGAGAGGCCGAGAATTTTTAAGACTTTGCCTATCACATATTCTATATTTCCTTATAGGAATCAGGCTATTAAAAAGCTTATAAGCGCCACTAAATACGAAGATGATATGAAAACGGCTGAGATTTTAGCTAAGGCTGTTTCGAATCATTTAGGAAAATCATTTTTGTGGAGTAAATTCATAGGTAAAAACACGCCACTGAATTTTATTCCCATTCCCCTATCAGAATCTCGCCTAAAGGAGCGCGGTTTTAATCAATGCGAAAGAATTATTAGACTAGTAGAACTTTTTTCTAGAGAGAATTTTTGGAAGGAGGATTTTAAAATACATACCGATATT
The DNA here is from genome assembly GCA_026395105.1 of Candidatus Tayloriibacteriota bacterium. Lineage (GTDB taxonomy): Bacteria > Patescibacteriota > Minisyncoccia > Phycocordibacterales > PALSA-1337 > JAPLZH01. The sequence goes on along the minus strand of JAPLZH010000059.1, from coordinate 1,554 downwards.
TTAGAAAGAGTAAACTTTTCTGGAGCACAGGCAAAGCAAAAAGTCTCTGGCCGTAAAGAAAATGTAAAAGGTGTTTTTAAAGCAAAAGTCACTCAGCCCGCGCCAAATGACTTTTACATTTTATTCGATGATGTTACGACTACTGGTTCGACACTCCACGAAGCGGCGATCGAATTAATCCGTGCAGGAATCAGTGAAAATAGGATTTTTGCACTAACTGTGGCGGCCTGAGAAAAGAATGCACCGGCAAAATTATTTCTGAGCCTTTGTACCAGTTCCTACCTGTGTCTGCTGTACTGGTGTCTGGGTTCCTGTCTGAACTGGAGATGGAGATCCTCTCATCATTCCATATCCATAATTTGCCCCATCTGTATTATAGTAATACATCATAGGCTGTGCATATGAACGTGAATGGCGTGAATAGCTTCCGCCATAATTACCTTCTAGCGAACTCTTTAATTCTCCAATCTTAACACCAGCACAGAAAACTATGACGATAATAGCGATGCCAACTACCCATCTTAATAGATGATAATGCCAATTATGCTGACCGTCATGGCAACATCCGAAACCACACGTTTTTCCATTTGTTTTTTCCATATTTTTTAACTGTTAATTATTACTCAAATATTATACACTATATACTCTTAATTTTCTCCTTAAAAATCTTATAGCGCCTTTTAAGAAGATTCACGAATTTACTGTCTCGGAGAGAATTTTCCACGAGATCCAGACATTCTTTCTCTAGACCAGTTTGTATCCCACCAGCCTCTACATACGCTCCCACCATTTCCTCACCGAGCCCATCATTATTTAACCACTCTATATAATATTCCGCCTTTTCCCAGCCAAAACCAACAGTGCCTAATATGGTCGGTTTGCTATCCACAGTCACTACGTTAATCATGACTTTCCTGCAGTCGCATTCTTTGCCAGCACAATAATTTTCAACCAGAGAATACCTTCCCTTAGGGAGACCGAAAGTGTCTTGAATTAGTATTATTGTTCTGGACTTCATTTCGATATTCTCCGGAAAGAGTTTAAAAAAGGGGATAAAAGCTCCCAGAGGAAGATCCTTTAATGAATCGCGTATATCCAATGCCTCCTCTGCAGGCGAAATACCTCCGAGAACTCCGTGCGGAAAATAATTCCAAGCATCAGTTACTAATTCGAGGACATTACTTAATTCCGAAATATCTCCACCACGATCAAACATAGCTACTGCTTTCATAATGTCATCATCATCGTCTTCATGATAAATAATATCTTTGATATGCTGCAAAGAAAAATCGCTTTTAGTTTCTTTGAGCATTTCCAGTATTTCTTGCTCTATTTCCTTACGTCGCGCGAGGATTTGTTTTTTAGTAAGCGTTTTCATTTCTACTACATTTAGTCGTTTTCATGAACTTTTTTGCGGTGTATGTGAGTTAAGTACCCCACGAGTGAGGTACCACAAGGGTATCCTAGCACATTTCGTAAATGATAAATGAGGCATGAAGGTCGGGGTCTTGGTTTTACAAATGGCACAACTTGGCACACAAAAAGGCACTGTTC
>JAPLZH010000023.1 GCA_026395105.1 Candidatus Tayloriibacteriota bacterium | reverse complement strand
AAGCGTTCTTAGATTTCTAAGTTCTACTAATCTTTCATCTATTTGTGATTTTGATAGTCCTCTCATAATCATTTATTACGAGGGAACTGCCTATTTACTTTCCATCAATAGTGTGGGGGAGGGTGTGGGTACTTACTTTTTGCACTTTTTTAAACTTTGCCGACCATCCCCTAAAAAACCCTTTATTTTAAGCCATCTTTTGTAATAGGCCATAAATTATGCTATAGTCAAACAGTCCGAAAAGGCAAAAATAGAAAATGAATCAAAATATTATAAAATCCTCTATATCAGAAACAGCGAAAAAGGTGATCGAAAGATATTCCTCCCTACTCTTACCTATTCCCGTAAAATGTCCGTACTATAATAATCGAAGGGGCAAAATCCGCGGTGGCCTCCGAGCACTAATCGGCAAAGGAACTCCAGAAGAGATAGTCGAGGAGGCACTTTTGCTCGCCCTCAGGAAAAAAATAAGCTTTAAAGAATTAAATGCAGAGATGATGACTAAATTCCTAGTCGACCACTTTCTCGGCGTGGACTGCTCCGGCTTCGTCTATCATGTACTAGATGCAGAATTTAAGGCAAAGACTGGACATCATCTACGAACCCACCTCACGCTCGCCAAAGACAAAAACTTCCTAAGAAAAATCTTTGCAAAACTCCGCCCAGCCGAAAATGCAAATGTTAGAGAATTTGCTAAAGATATAAATTCTGCATTAGTCCAGATAACTGATGTCAGCGCCGGAGACATCATAACAATGACTCATAATAACCCCGACGACCGCGCCTATGACCACATCCTTTTAATCACATCTGTCGAAACTGTCCCGTCAGGGACGATACCTTCGTCCAGCTCGACATCTCAAAATATTTTGAAAATAAAATACTCGCATTCTATAGCCTGGCCAGAAGATGGGAAATATAATCATGGAATTTCTGGCGGAATCATCACAGTCACCGACCCTTCTTCACCATTACCCTCAGCACTCTGGGAAGAAAAAGACGTACCTGAATCTCAGAACAGGACGAAAAGCCGAGCGCTCGCCTGCTCTAAATGCGAAATCCGCCGAATAAAATAAAAATGAAAAATTCATTTTTATTTTAGAACTTTTTTATCAAATCTTTATCACTGTAATGCTATCCTCATTTAGTGAATAAAGATGAAATATCCGAATTATTAGATAAAGAATATTCAAAAAATAAAGAGACTCATTGCCCAGCACTTGGCAATGAGCTGGTTTACTTTAATCATGAAGGACTACGTCACCTTAAAAGAAAAGGTGAAAAAATCAGGCCTATCAATGATCAAATTCGCAGGTTTTATCTTCTCTCTTATGCAATGAATATAATTTCAAACTCACAAATTATTTCGAATTATAGAACTAATATAGATAAAAAAGGAGTAAAAATACAATTTTGGACCTTATCTAAAATTATAAAAAACAGGAATGTAAAGATAGTGATAAGGCAGGTAGAAAATAGACCTAAGCACTTTTTTAGTATATTCGATAAAAAAGAAAAACCTCCCGAAGGAGGTCTCTCTCAAGCTCGCTAACACCTTGAAAGGTGTTTGAACCACCTTAGGAAAATCCTAATGGCCACGAGCTTAATGCATATATCATACTCCCAAAAGCGCATTTGTCAACTGGAAAAATATATACATTATTAAGGATTTTATGGTACTCTATTCCCTATGGATTTACCATTAAACGCCATAAGGGATCTGACATCGGCTATAGGCTTTGCCTTAATTTCGGCCCTTGTATCTTTCGCTTGGGCACCATTTTTAATTAACTTTCTTTATAAGCATAAGATAATCAGACAGTCTAAATACGACCCTACCCTTTCCATAGAATCCAGAAAAGATAAGGCAAATGTTCCGGTTATGGGTGGCCTCCTCATCATAGTCACTGTGGCCGTTTTAACTGTGCTTTTTAACTGGTCCCGAACTTATACTTGGGTACCTATAGGCGTTATGCTACTTTCAGCCGCGCTCGGAGGAGTAGATGACCTTTTAAATATTTTCGGTACAAAGAGACGCTTTCGTTCAGTAGCCCAGACTGTCACTTTAGCAAAAGTTCATAAAAGCGGATGGGTTAGATTCTATCTTTGGCTAACTATTCCATGGGTGGCTTTTCGAAGAGCTGTTTCCGTACTAGGATCAAACCCTGGAACAGGTGTCCATGTACATGAAAAACTTCTTCTCCAATTCGCCGCCGGAGGCATGACGGCCTGGTGGATTTTCTGGAAATTAGGAGAGCGATGGCAGTCCATAGACATCCCTTTTGCCGGTGCAGTAGATATTAGCTGGCTTATAGTCCCCCTCATTATCTTCCTGGTCGTTTTCACGGCAAATGCTGTAAATATAGCAGACGGAATGGACGGATTAGCTGGAGGAATGCTTATCCCCACCTTTGCCGCCCTTTCTGCACTCAGCTGGTTCTCAGGCTCTCGTGAATTAGCACTTCTAAATGCGACGATCGTCGGTTCCCTCATAGCCTATACGTATTTCAATATCAAGCCCGCCCGTTTTCAAATGGGTGATGTGGGGTCGCTCGGGCTCGGAGCATTACTCGCCATAAACGCCATAGCCATAAATCAGTTCATCCCTCTCCTACTCCTCGGCTTTATGTTCTATGTAGAAGCCTGCACAGTCCTTATTCAGCTCGCAGGACGCGTCATACTCGGCCGAAGAGTTTTTAAGATGGCGCCAATTCATCATCATTTCGAATTAAAAGGCTGGAGCGAAGAGAAAACTATTATGCGCTTCTGGATCGTTCATTTAGTATTCGTCATCCTCGGCGTCTGGTTAGCTTTGCATTAATTATATGAATTATCTTTCTTGGGACACTATGAGAGAGGCAGATTCCGGCGCGGAGAAAATAGAATCTCTTTATGACGCCGGCTATTTAGCTACCCGCCTCGGCAAAGGTATTTTTACAAAGACGAGAAGCGTGCGCATTCGCCTTTCTAAATTTGCTTTAACTAGTGAAAATAAAAGGATTTTAAAGAAGGTGGAACATATCAGTTTATCGAAAATAAATTTGCCTCATAAAGAATATCATTGGCAGATCGGAAAACTGGCTAAAGATTTTTACGAAACGAAATTCGGTCGCGGAATTATGAGCGCACAGAAAATAAAAGAGATTTTGACGGATAGCGAGAAAAGTAATTTTAATGCGCTTCTCGTTTTTAATGATAGTAATATAGTCGATGACACCGGCTTTGCTATTTGCTATAAAAGCGGGAAAATTCTGCACTATTCATATCCATTTTATAATTTAGAGAATCCGAGCGTGCCGAAAAGCATGGGCCTAGGCATGATGAGTAAGGCTATAGAGTGGGCAAAGGAGAACGGCCTAGAATTCGTCTACCTAGGTTCCCTTCAGCGCCCTACTGATACTTATAAGCTTCAGTTCGAAGGGATGGAATGGTTTGACGGCGAAAGATGGCAAACGGATTTAAAGGAGGCAAAGAAAATTCTAGAAATTTAATATACAAAAATCCCCCCCAACCCAAATTAAGGATATTTCATAAAAAGCCTCGCCAACCGTATATCCCTATAAGAAACATTCGCCCCCACTATATTTTTAATCGGCGCTAAATGCATTCCTTCATTCGTCTTTGCCATCTTTTCAAAAGCCTTCGAAATATCTATAATTTTATTCCTCGGAACCTCCTTCCTCAGAAATTCTATGTCCACCTTCGGATCTTCTTCGAGAATCTTTTCTATGTGACTAATAATAGTTTCTTCAGTCATGCCCCGCTCTTTCGCTATAGCACCGAGCGGCATTTTCTGTAGCAAAAGTTCTTTAGTCTGCTCTATAGTCGAAACCTTCACCGGAATTCCTTCTTTAATTTTCTTTTTCAAGCGACTGAACCTTTTCTTCACTCCAGCTGATCTTTTAGCTAAACGAGATGCTCGCCCCTCCTTTCCACCTCCAAAAACTTCCTTTAATGTCTCCGGCGACGCCACTTTTTTCAAAAATTCCATCTGTCCCCTCTCTAATTCAGAATCAGTTTGCGCATGGAGTTCCTCTTTATGATTTTCTGAAATTACCCTAAGTTCTTCATCCATTTCCAGCACCTCCTCATTAACCTTTAATGCATTTTCATTCCAGCCGAGTAGCGTAAGTCCAGCGAGTGTGCGGACTCGGGAAAGTGCCACATAACCCATTCCCTTTTCGAAAGATTTAGAAAGGTCTACTTCGACAGCGTCTAAGCTCATTCCCTGACTTTTATGCACAGTAATAGCCCAGGCTAAGCGCAAAGGATACTGAGAAATCTCCGCCTTAATTTTGCCTTCTTCTTCTATAACCCAAGTACTCTGCTCTACCTCTAGCGTCAGCCCAGTATTTGTCTCTACCACCGGATTACCAGCATCGCTAAAACTTTTCACTCGGCCGAGTGTGCCGTTCACATATCCTTTATCAAAATTATTTTTTACAAACATGACCCTCGCCCCGACTTTTAGGCGAAGCTCTGCCGGGGCGAGGCAGCTTTTTTTCAAAATATCTACGAGTACATCATTCCCCCTATTCGTCATAGCGTATTTCCTAGTCTCAGCCGAAAGCTTATTTAATTCCCTTTCATTAATACTATCCACATCTACATTATGAGTGTAGAGGCGCGTTGCTTCGATCACCCCCTTTTGCATTCCGCCATTCGGAAAATGTCTAGAGTGCAAATGTTTTAAAGTCTCCTCTCCGACTCTATTCCCGCGAATATCATTTAAAACACTTAAACATGCATCATCTTTTTGACGGAACTGCTCTTCTAGATAACAGATTTTAAAGCCAGCATTTTGCCAAGCCTCTGAATGATAAACGAAAAGCGGTTTTTCTTCGCCCTGACGTGAGACTGGCGGAAGCTGAAAAAAGTCACCGCAAAGGATAACCTGAATACCTCCGAAAGGCAAAGAATTACGCTTAAAACTGCGTATAATGCGCTCTATGAGGTCTAAACGGAAATGATGGAGCATGGAGACTTCGTCTATGATAAGGACCTTCACATTCTCCATGCGCTTCCAGAGATATTTCTTCTCTTCCATCGCCTCTAAATCATAGTCAGTGAGTGTGCTTTTAATACCGAGTCCAGACCATGAATGTATAGTCACTCCGCCCATATGCGTAGCAGCGATCCCTGTAGACGCTGTGATACCGATATCCACATCAAATTCTCGAAGATAATCTATATATGTATTTAGAAGATGCGTCTTACCAGAACCAGCCGGACCGGTTATGAAAGCATTGTGCCCGAGTTTTAGAATGTCTAGCGCTTCTTTCTGTGTCATATTTAGATTATGTCCTATTTTTCATAATTTAGCGATATTGATTTAAGGCAAAAATCTGATAAACTACTGTACGGTGCTTGGAGGGTTCGCCCTCTTACAACTATAGGTTGTTAACCAGGCACTAACAAAGGGCGCCACTTCGTGGTGTTTTTTGTTGTATGTAAGACGCTTTACAGATATACTAAAAGTCATGAATGAAAATGCAAAAATCAGTGATATTAAGAGAATACATGTAGTCGGCATATGCGGTGTGGCTACTAGCGCGCTCGCTATCGCTTTTCATAAAAAGGGTATAAAAGTGACCGGAAGTGATAAGGGTTTTTATCCTCCAGTTTCTACATATCTTAGTGATGCAGGAGTGCCCTACTATGCAGGCTGGCATCCAGAAAAGCTTGCCGAATTAGTACAGGCCGGAGAAAAGCCGGACTTCATAATGACGGGCGGGATAGGTACTAGCCTTACTAATCCAGAATTCCTTTTTGCAAAAGAAAATAATATCCCTGTTTATGCATGGGCCACAGTTTTAAATAAATTTTTCATAAAAAACAAATCCATAGTCGTAACCGGAACCTGGGGAAAAACCAGCATCTCCTCCCTACTTTCATACATAATGATTAATGCAGGACTCACTCCCAGCTATTTTTCTGGAGGACTTTCACTCTCACATCCGACAGGCGAATTAACTGATTCTGAATGGAGTGTCGTCGAAGGTGATGAATATCAGACAGCTATCTGGGATAAAAAGCCGAAATTCGCATATTACGCACCGACACATTTATTACTCACTTCCGTCTCCTGGGACCACGCCGACCTTTACCCTACCGAAAAAGAATACTTTGCCGCTTTTGAAAAATTAGTCTCTGAAATTCCGGAAAAAGCGAAAGGCGGAATGATTCTTTACTGCAAAGATAATGAAGGGGCAAAAAAAGTCGTCGAGGAAAAGAAAGTTTTAGAAACAAAGAAAACTGTGACTTATGGAAAGCTAGATGCCGACTATACATATTCAAATATTAAGCCATCACGAAATGGACTCACTTTCACTATCACCCATGCCGGAAAGGATTATGAAATAAAAACGCCGATGCTCGGGCGCTTTAATGTGGAAAATGTGACTGCTTGTTTTGCCATGGCCATAGAAATCGGAATCATTCCAGAATCAGCCATATCATCAATTCTAAAATTTAAAGGAATTAGAAGACGTCTGGAGAAGAGACTTGATGGTGATGAAAATTCTGCGAGAGCGGGTAAAAAAGTAACCGTTTTCGACTGTCATGCGCCAACACCTGAAAAAGCCAGCTCATCTATCGAAAGCATTCGCGAAGTTTATGATAAAAAAATCATAGCCATTTTCGAACCAAATATCGGTGGTCGCCAGAGAGAATCCATATCAATGTACGACAATGCCTTTAAAGATGCTGACATAATTTTAATTCCGCATTTTACAAAAGTAAAAATAGATCCGAATGAGAAAAATAGACCGCTCGAGGGAGACGAATTAACAAAATATATTTCAAAGACTCATAAAGATGTACGCTATATAGACGACGATGAAAAAATAATCGAAACAGCCGTCTCATTAGTAAATGAAGGCGACTGTTTAGTATTCTTAGGCTCTCACGGTTTCCGAGGAATGATAGAAGATGCAGTAAAAAAACTGGAAAATTAAAAATAGGAGAAACAGGAGAAAAGTTTTTTAGCAAAGAGATTTTTGCAAATCTTACTTCCCTTCATCCACGATATCTACTTCCACCTGACCGCCACCGATATTTTTAACCTCTAAAGTCACGCCACAAGTCTGACATTCGATGACATCTCCCACCTTTAAATTCGGATATCTGGAAAGGTCAACCATATTTTTGCACTCTGGGCATACACAAACTAATGTTTTTTGTTCCATAAGATAATTTAATTTAGCTGTTCATTTGATATAAAAAAGTATACTATAAACATATGAATGAACAACCCTTAACACCACTAGAAGCGAAACCTGACTTAGCCGTCAAATTAGGCTTATCCAGCCTCTATTTTAAGCGAGAAGACCTACATCCGTATAAATCACATAAAGGACGCTCAATTCCCTTTTTAATCGATTCCGGACTAAATGACGGAATTAGATCCTTCGTCATATCCTCATCTGGAAATGCAGGACTGGCAGCCGCTATGCATGTGGCACATCTAAATAAAGAAAGGGGTCCAGAAGAGTCCATTTACCTTTCTATCTTTGTGGGGAATAAAATTAGCGAGGAAAAATTCAAAGCGCTCGAAGAAGTAGCGAAGACCGACCCACAGATATTATTAGAGAAAGTTCAGCGCCCACTCCAATCCCTTTTGCAAATGACGAAGAGAGGAGCCTTTTCCCTTCGCCAGTCTACGAATGACAAAGCCCTCGAGGGTTATAAATCTTTAGCAAATGAATTATCAGAAATTTCTGATCTTAAAGCAGTTTTTATAGCTACATCATCCGGAACTACAGCTGAAGCACTTCATGAAGAATTTTTACGCTTAAAAATGAAGACCGAAATTCATATAGTTCAGACTACTTCATGTCATCCTATTGCTGGAATATTTGACAGAGAAAGAATGGATGATGATTCAGAAGAAGCAGAACCACAAAATATACCAGATTCAAAAGCGACGGCCATAAGCGATAAAATCGCCTATAGAAAAGAAAAAGTGCAAAAAGCGGTAAAAGATAGTGAGGGAGGTGGCTGGATAGTTCTAGATAAAGAAATAGATGAGGCTATTAAAACCTTAAGCGCCGAGGCTGGTATAGAAACCACCCCGAATGGTGCACTTTCATTTGCCGGTTTATTAAGAGCAAAGAGTAAGGGTCGCGCATGGGACGGACCGGTCGTCTGTATCATCTCCGGAAAATAGAAAAATCAGGTTAGTTTATTAAAAGTTTCTGAGATTAAAAACTAAAGTTTTCTAACAGCCTCCACGAAGCGCCTACTTCTCTCTTCCCTATTTCCGCACCAGAGTGTCGGAAAAAATCCAGGACTGTAGACTACCACATCCCCCTTCCCAGCTCTCTCTCCCGCCTTCACGACTGCTTCTTCTATAGAATTAGAATAAATGGTAACGATATCGTCTCTCTTTAAAATATGTTTATATGCCTTCTGAGTACCAGTTCCGGGAATAACTACGAATGTATGACAGTACTGTGCTATCTTATCAATGTCTTTTCCCATATCTGACTCCGTTCCATTTCCACCGAGTATAAGAACTGTATTTTTATACTGTGCCACAGATGCTAGAGCAGTTTTAAGAGAGGCAAAATGTTCTGAATGAGCATCATTTACATACGCCACTTCTTTGACCTTCTTTATATATTCCACCCTACCTTCCAGACCTTTAAATTCTGAGATGGCCTTAGCCACGACAGCATTCGGAATTTCAAATATTTCAGCCACACGAACAGCGAGAGAAGCATCTTCACGAACATGGTACGGGAAGTCAGATAACTTTGCACCCTTCGGTAGAACATTTATACTAGTTCGAAGCATTTTAGCGCGTATCGGTGCATGAGTGTCTTTCTTAATAATATCTATCACTTCATCAGTGCCTATTATATAGTTCGTATAAGTCATACTCTTAAAGATGGGTGCGTAGGCTTCAGCATCTTCTAAATAAGTAAAGACGGCGATAGCTGGGATTAAGCCAGTTTCTACAACTTCATTTAGGATTTTAAGAGGTATTTTAGTCAAAACTAATCCATCCCTTTTCATCTCCTTTAAATAATCCACAAAAAGTTCTGGCTTTTCTAAATCTATAGAGACGAATTTATTACCGAGAGTTTCCTTTGCACTTTTACAGATATGCTCGATCATCGAACATGTGGTAGTCTTTCCACATACACCCATCACTCCGATGAATGTCACCGGTGGCATTCTTTTTAAAAATTCTGAAAGCGTGATTATTTTAGCGTCATTCATTTTGAGATTCTTCCAAAAGTGTTTGAATTTTAATTATTTCTTCTAACAATTCTCTTAATCTATCCCCATCTTTCTCAACCGCCATCCCGCTCATAATATAATCATTTAACCTTCCGAGAAATACAGAATAAATATCATGCTTATATCTCTCCAGAAGATTTCCCTTTTCATTCCATTCATTCCGTGAGCTATCTTTAAGAATACCATAAACTGGACCCATAAAGATATTCCCAGAGTTAATTTCTTTCAAAGAATAATTTTTTATAGTATTAATCATAGTTTGCATTTATGCTAATAAATCCGTCCTTTGCCACTATCACATGATCTAGAACATGAATACCGACGATTTTCCCAGCCCTTACTAACTGATTTGTAATTTCTAAATCGAATTCGCTGGGCGATGCTGTGCCCGAGGGATGATTATGAGCCAGAACCACTGCCACGGCTCCGTAGTCTATCGCTGGTCTAAAAACTTCACGCGGATGAACAATATTTGAATTAATCGTCCCTATAGATATGACTTCATCGTGAATTATTTTATGATGCGTATTCAAATATATTCCACGTAACTGTTCTTTCGGCAAATTTCGCATATCTTTTAAATATTCGAAAACGTCCGATGCATTTCTAATTATTTTTAAACCATTATCCTGACGCTTATAAAATCTCCTACCTAATTCCCCACAGGCTACTATCTGACAGGCTTTTATCAAAGGAATACTTAATTCCTCTGCCAGCCTATTTGAATCTGTCTCCGAAATAATGCTTTTCTCACCGTACTCTTTCATTATTCGCGAAGACATTTCTAAAACATCCTCTTTTTTCGTACCCGTGCCTAAAATTACCGCCAGAAGCTCACTCATAGAAAGAAGTTCCGGACCTGATTCTATAAGCTTTTCTCTGGGCTTATCATCACTTGGCAAATCACGAATTTTAAGCACATACTGCTTATTCGCATTCGAAGTGAAGACTAGGTCTGTATCTTTAAGCACATAACTCTGAATTTTTTCCATACAAAGACTATTATAATAGCTTTGCGGAGCTTTGGAAGGGCTCCGCAAAGAAAAAATTCATAAAGATTTTATCTCGTATTTTACGACACTAAACCGTCTCTACATATAAGGCATTTGTCTCATTTACCTCTCCTATCGGAATTCCCGTCACTATCACCACCTTATCTCCAGCACTAGCTAAATTCTCTTTTAAAAGCATTTCTCTGACTGTCGAGGAGGCTTTGTCGAGTGATTTAATAATAGGTACTACCACTGGATAACACCCGTAAAGAAGCATGAGGCGTGAAGCCACTCTTTCATCAGGAGTGAAAGTAATTATTTGCTGAACTGGGCGATGACGAGCTATAAAGCGAGGTGTGCGTCCAGTGTGCGAAAGTGTGACTATGTATTCAGCACCGAGCTCCTGTGCTATGCGAACTGCTCCACATGAAACCACATCGCTAACATTATAATAATCTTCGATGGTGTTTATAATACCCTCCGATGCCATTTCCCTCTCTATACGGTTAGCTATGCGAGTCATCATTTGCACCGCCTCTACTGGGTATTTTCCGAGAGTCGTCTCTTCAGAAAGCATGATGGCATCTGTTCCGTCCACGACTGCATTTGCTACGTCAGAAACTTCAGCACGGGTAGGAACGGGAGTCTTGATCATTGATTCGAGCATCTGTGTGGCTACTATGATAGGCCTTCCGTAAGCGTGCGCCTTTGTTATAAGCATCTTTTGCACTAGCGGTACCTCTTCAGCTGGAATTTCTATAGCGAGGTCCCCTCTAGCCACCATAAGCGCATCTGTAAGTTCTAGAATAGCATCTATATTCTCAAGTGCTTCAGGAGTCTCTATCTTTGCGATAATTCTAGCGTCTACATTTTCCTTCTTTAAGATTTCTCTTAATTCTTTAATGTCCTCTGGACGTCTAACGAAAGAAAGTGCAAAGTAATCCACATTATTTTTTATTCCAAACTTTAAATCTTCTCTGTCTTTTGCTGTTATGGCGCTTATAGAAAGATTCGCGCCGGGTAAATTCACTCCACGACGACCCTTAATCTCCCCACCGACTAAGACCTTGCAAATAACATCATTTCCTTTTATCTCCGTCACTTCGAGTTTCTTTGTACCATCATGAAGCATGACTAGACCACCGACTTTCACCTCTTTAGGCAAAAGTGGATAGTTCACGAATACACGGTTTTCATCACCGAGAATTTCATCTGTAGTTAAGGCAAAAGTTTGCCCTTCTTTTAAAGTAATCATGCCATCCTTAAATTCTCCGATTCTTATCTTCGGTCCACCGAGGTCCTGCATGACGGCGACTATTTTACCCGTCTTTTTCATGACCTTTCGAATATTATCCACCCTATTTTGATGTTCGGCGAAATCGCCATGAGAAAAGTTAAGTCTCATAACGTTCATTCCTGCATCCACGAGCTTTGTGAGCATTTCTTCGCTCTCAGTAGCTGGGCCTATCGTGCACACTATTTTTGTTTTTTTTCCTAATTTCATAAAGCCATTCTAGCAAAAAATAATGAGGTGCGCTATTTTTCGCACACTACTATGATTATGTTCTATTTTATTAGTGCGCGCGCCAAGATTCGAACTTGGGACCCTACGAGTATCAGTCGTATGCTCTACCAACTGAGCTACGCGCGCATTTTTACCATCTTTCTAACATGAGAAATATAGCAAAATTTAGCAAAAATGCAATGTTTTTAGGATCCATATCAGTGGGCGAGGGGGGACTCGAACCCCCAATTCTTTCGACGTATGCTTCTGAGACATATGCGTATGCCAATTCCGCCACACGCCCATTCTTTTCAAACTTTATCAAACCTCCCTTTTACCAAATTCCCTCATCTCTCCTTCATACAATAGGCTAAAAAAGGAAAAAAGTAAAATGAAAATAAAAGTTTTATCCCTATGTATCCCCAGTTCGCTCTCCCTTTCACCCCCTATCCCCACCTCCCTCCATTTTAAATTTCCCCCCCCATGTTAAAATACTAAGGATTATGAAGAAAACGCTACGAAATATATTAGTCATATCTTTTGTATTTATAGCTTTCTTAACCCTAAACATCTCTTTAGTAAAAGCAGAAACGGGAGTACCCAGTATAGTCTCATATCAGGGTCATTTAAGTGATTCAGGGGGTAATCCATTAGGTGGAACAGGTGCTAATTACTATTTCAAATTCTCATTATGGGATAACCCTACAGTAGGATCTGGTTCTAAGGTCTGGCCAGTTAATACTCCAGGAGTCTCCACTCTACAGGTTAAGCAGGGATTATTCAGTGTTAACATAGGAGATACAGATAATAGCTACCCTGATGTACTGGACTATAACTTTGCAAATAACAAAAAGGTTTATCTACAGGTAGAGATATCTAGTGATAACGCTAACTTCGAAACCCTCTCTCCTAGATCTACCATAACCGCCTCTGCTTTCTCTAGAGTATCAGCACAGGTAAACGGAGTAGCTCAGTCATCTATCGGTACCACCACAGCCCTAGATAATTCTGTATTAACATTATCCAGCACCAGCACTAACTCCACCGCTCTCTCTATACTCGGTATATCTGGACAGGGTGCGAATCTCCTGAATGTTCTAGACTCTGCACTGAATTCACTTTTCGCCATCACAGCTTCGGGGAATGTGGGGATAGGCACCACCTCTCCTTTAGCCAAACTAGATGTTTACGGCACCGCAGGTTCAGCTGACATCTTTGCTCTCTCATCATCTACGAATGCTAGGTTATTTACAGTGGCGGCGAATGGCTCAGTTCAGATAGGCTCGACAGGTTCAGTGGGTTCGACAACTCTCATAGACCCACTTGACGTAGTAGGTACGATTAATGCGGTAAATGCTGACGGATCACTAGCTTTAAAGCTGTCTCCCAGTTCCCAGGGTTCTCCAGCTGTAAATTTGCAATTTGGACAATACAACGTTTATGGAGGTTTGGCTGATTTACGTTTTACTAGTTGGTGGGGACAGCATACGTACATGACGATCAAAGGAAGTGATGCTTCCGGTAATGTTAGCATCGGTCCAGGTGGTGGACGCGGTCTCCCGAGTAATCAATTAGAAGTTTATGCTTCATCTATAGGAACGACTACAGTCCCGAAAATAGCCGACTATAGCGGTATAAAAGTCACAAATACCGCTATTTCTAGTACGAATAATTTGATTAAGTCTGGCGTTAGAATTTCTTCAACGGGCAGCTGGACCGGATCTAGTTCTTCAAACATCGGTCTGTATGTTTCTTCCGTAAGTGGCGGAACAAATAATTATGACGCTATATTTAACGGAGGCGGGAATCTCGGTATCGGCACCACCACCCCCCTCGCCAAACTCGACGTCTACGGCACCGCAGGGTCAGCTGACATCTTTGCTCTTTCATCATCTACGAATGCTCGGTTATTTACAGTGGCGGCGAATGGGAATGTTAGCGTGTCCGGTGCTCTTAATGTCACAGGTGCAGTTTCAGCTTCAGCGATAGGTAATATTGCAGTAACAGGTAACGATGCACGATTTATGAATGCAAATGGTAAATTATTATGGACAGGATTAACAGCTATAGGTAATAGCGATGGTATAAATGGAAATCTTAAAATCTCTAATTATGGTGGAACCGATTTTTCAAGATTACAATTCGGTGGCACAACATCTTCATTCCCCGCATTATCTATTTCAACGAGTACATCCGTTTATGGTTCTGCATTACAAGTAATCGGTGCAGACGGTGTAACTAATGCAAATCTTTTAGTGACTGGGAATGTGGGGGTGGGGACGGCGAATCCAACACATACACTGGAATTAAATAGTTCTAATTATTGGGGATCTAATGGGGGAATGCAAGTTGGAGAGTTGTATGCTACAAGTGATATTTATACACCCGCCATTTATCCAACACCTTCTACTTCCGATTTGGCTTTCAGTATAAGAAATAACTCGTACAAGTTTAACTTTAAGGACTCCAGCGGTAATAGTCTAATGAGTGTTTTGGGAAGTGGCAACGTCGGCATCGGGACAACGAGCCCTGTAGCGAAGCTCCATTTGGTTGGAACTACTGAACAATTACGTCTGGGGTATAATTCTCTTAATTTCAATACCTTTACTGTAAATTCTGCGGGAGCTATGACTCTTGCATCAAATGGTACTGGCCCTGATATTACTCTACAAGGCGGTACAACTGGAGCTACTCCTGGTGGCAATATTATATTAAAGGGTGGCAACTCTTCAAATCAAAATGCTGGTGGACTTTTATTCACAGGAGGATCCGTTAGTAGTAACAACGCAAATGGTGGTGGTGTTTCTTTCACTGGCGGAATCGGAGCGAATAGCACTGGAGTTGGAGGAGGTTTTACTTTTACTGGAGGTGCAGGAGGCCCAACAGGTGCGACTGGCGGAAGCGTTACTTTAATCACAGGTAACGGCGGCTCAAGCTCCGGTAATTCAGGGAGTCTAGCACTTCGAACTGGGACAGTAGCTTCTGGTACTGTGGGTTCGATTTCACTGCAAACAAACGGAACTAATACGAGATTATTTATTGATGGTACCGGCAACGTCGGCATCGGCACCACCACCCCTAGCACCACGCTCACCGTCGTCGGTACTAGCACACTACTCGGCCATGTACTACCCGGCACAGATAATACATATTCACTCGGCGCATCAGGTAATCGCTGGGCATCACTATATTCACAGACACTAAATAC
>JAPLZH010000063.1 GCA_026395105.1 Candidatus Tayloriibacteriota bacterium | reverse complement strand
CATCCTAGCTTTAATTTCAATGTCAGTTAGTCTCATTACGTCATGTATTCTACCATGGTGGCTAGATGAATACTTGTGTTGTTATACACAGTACCAGAAAGCACGATGACGGCTTACTTAAAAGGGGTGTGAGGGGTTACTATCGGTAATATTGCAAATAGAAAATTCTATGTCACTCTATTCTCAGAATAGTTATTTTCTAGCTGTCTTTCGACGGCGATAACATTCAAAACCTTTAAGTCATTTTTATGACAGGAGGTATTAAATGAAAATATTAGTAGTCTCTCTAGAAACAGTGGTTTTTCCCGATCTTCCAGATCTTCCAGATTTTCCAAATGAACCAAATGTAAAAGCAAAGCATTGGGGCTGGCAAAAAGCACCTAGTCTTATTAGGGCTTGCCGTGATGTAGCAGGGCAGTACATTTGTAACAAAGGAGGTCTTATTAAGGAAATTCATGCTACCAACGAAGCCCTTTTTAATAAGAAGTTTGAACTCAAAAATTTCGCTGCCCTGAATGATTTTTTTGGAAAGAGGGGTAAAAAAGGAAATGTCACGTTTTCCTGGGTGGAGATCGTCGGCGAAGAGGGGCGCCTTTACTTTAACGACGACTTCTTTAATAAATCCATACTAGCGGATTCAGAGATATATGTTCCAGCCCAATGGGGTAATAACGTTCTTAAGCTCGCTAAAAAGGGCATTGTTAGTGTCTACGTCAAAGAGAGAGGAATGTATGGTATAGATTACTTAGGGAATTCCAGCTTCATTGAATAATGGCAAATTATTTGAGGTCAGACTATTTGCCATAAAGAGTACTGGCACCCACGCTCGCGAGGGTGCTTTTTTATACTTAATTTGATATGATTTGCTAATGATAATAGACAAATTTAAGCCTGCTCCGCAAATATCTTTTACAAAAATTCTGGACAAAAAAGAGAATAATTTTGCCTTTATAGACAGCCAAAATGTTAATCTCAGTATTAATGGATTAGGTTGGGAAATAGACTGGAAAAAGCTCAGGATATACTTAGAAGATAAGTACGATGTGACGAAAGCATATATTTTTATCGGCTATAAATCCGGAAATGAATCATTATACACATTTCTTCAGAGTGCAGGATATATTTGCATTTTTAAGCCGACACTCGAATTACCAGACGGTAAAGTCAAAGGCAATGTAGCTGCAGAATTAGTATTACACGCTATGATCGAATTAAATAATTTTGACAAAGCTGTAATCACTTCGGGAGATGGTGATTTTTATTGCTTGGCTGAATATCTTTTAAGCAAAGGAAAGCTTAAAAAAATACTAGCACCGAATCAGGCACGTTATTCGAGCCTTTTAAATAAACTAAGCACGCCAGAAAATAATGTTCTAGATTTCATTAGTAATTTAAGAGAAAAGATAGAGTATATTAAAACAGAAAATGAAAAGGGCTCTCCGAGGGACAGAACCCTATGAGAACCCCTTTCGTCGTGATATCCTATAGTATAGGCTATTTATTGATATAGTCAAGTAAAAGTTGAGTTAAATTAATTAATAAAATAAATGAAAGAAAGTACTAATAAAAAAATCCTCTTTTCTGGAGTAAAGCCCACCGGTCGCCCTCATATCGGAAACTATTTCGGCGCAATGAAGCAGTTCGTAGACCTAGAAAAATCCGGAGAAAATCTTTGCTATTTTATGATAGCGGATTATCATGCACTAAATCTTATACAGAACGCCTCCGAAATGAGAGAAAATATTCTAGGTGTAGCTTTAGACTATTTAGCTATCGGCCTCGATCCTAAAAAATCTATAATCTTTAAACAGTCAGATGTCTCGGCACACACGGAGCTTGCTTGGATTTTTGATTCTATCACAACCATGCCATATCTTATGCGCGCTCATGCTTTCAAAGACGCAGAAGCAAAGAATAAAGAGATTAATGTCGGCACCTTTAATTATCCGATGCTTATGGCTGCAGACATTTTGCTCTATGACACAGACATAGTGCCCGTCGGTCAGGATCAGAAACAGCATGTAGAAATTTCCCGCGATACAGCAGAGAAATTTAATAGAACTTTTTGTAAAGAGGGAGACGGCAAGCAGGTTTTTAAATTACCAGAACCGATTATCCTAGGCGATGTAGCGGTGGTCCCCGGAATTGACGGTCAAAAAATGAGTAAAAGTTATGGAAATACCATTCCACTCTTTGCCTCATATGAGGAAATCAAAAAAGCTGTTATGGGAATAGTGACTGATTCTAGCGCAGGAATTCCGAAAAACGTCTATGCTATTCATAAGCTTTTTAGAACTGAATCAGAGCTAGCTAAGATATATAAAGAAAATGAGGGGAAATATAAGGCTTTAAAGGAAGCATTGATAGAGGATATCGAAGCATTTATAAAACCCCTTCGCGAAAAACGTGCTGAGTTAGAGAAAAATAAAGATTATGTCTTAGAGGTTTTAAGAGATGGAGGAAAGAGTGCAAAAGAAGTAGCAGATAAAAAGATGGAGGAGGTGAAAAGGAGTATAGGCGTAAATCTTTAATCACTAAATAATTTCTCTAATCATATGAAAAAAGAAATCGAAACTCGTTTTTTAGAAATAGATAAAGACGAGCTCATTTGCCGTTTGAGAAAAATGGGTGCGGAGGACAGAGGAGAGACGACTTTAAACGAAATTATTTTTTATGATAAGAAATTAAAGTGGCTAAATGAAAATAAATTAGCGAGACTCCGGAAACGGAATGGAAAAATAACTTTGACATATAAGGAGAATAAAAAACAGAAGGCCGATAGTACGAAAGAGATAGAGTTTGAAGTGTCTGATTTCGGTGAGGCGAAGGATTTATTAGAGGCGCTCGGTTTAATACCGTATAGAATAGTGGAAAAAATTCGCCATACATTCATACTAGATGACGTTATACTAGACATCGACACATGGCCTAAAATTCCGACTTATGTGGAATTAGAAGGGAAGTCAGTAAAAGCCTTACAGGATCTCGCGAAAAAGCTCGAATTCGAATGGAAAAAAAGATTTGACGGGGACCCGCGTTATGTATATAAAAAATACGGATTTAATTTTGATAAATTAAAAATAGTTACTTTTAATAAATTTGAATAGGAGATATGCCTTAAAACAAAATTAATTAAAAATAGTATGGAAAAAATAGAAATTAAAAAAGAAAACTGGGACGAAAGCGGATGGTTTGAAATGAAGATAGAAAGCGCTGATGTCGCGATAAATACAGAAAATAAATTAATGATTCTAGTAATTAAACCAGATGCATTTCCGAAAAAAGTAGAGATTCTGGAGATGCTAAAAGCAAAAGGCTTACACATAGTAAAGACTGTTACGAAGGATTTGCCTTTAGACTTTGTCCTAGGTACGATGTATAAGAATCTACCAGAAGGAATAGAGGCGGAAACGGCCAAACACTTTAATTCAGATTCTTCGGAGATAATTTTACTAGAAGGTGGCGAAGATATCGTAGAAAAAGCAGTAGAAATAACTGGCAAAAAAACTAAGCCGAATGAATGTGACCCAGAAACTATACGAGCCATATTTGGCGAAAACTTTTTAAGGGAAGCGGGGGACGGAAGTCAGTACTCACGAAATGCTATACATAGAGCAAAAGATGAAGTGGAAAGAAAAGAAGATTTAGAAAAATTTGAGCATTTACTATAAAAATATATTTATGACAAAAATTTGTGATCATATCGGCAAAGAATTAAAAATTAAATAATTTTTATGAAAATATACGTTTTAGGAAGTAATAAATTTATTAAAGAGATGGTCGAATGCAAAGATAATCTTTGCAAACTAGGAGTAAATGCTTGGATTCACCCAGAGTACGAAGAACACGTTAAGGGAGGAAGGAAGCAAAAGATTGAGGGATTAAAGAAAGGCGAACATGCTGAAATTAAAAAAGCACATGACTATATAAGACAGCATTATAATCATATTTTACAAAGTGATGCAGTGATTTTTGTAAACAATGAAAAGAATGGTGTAAAAAACTATATCGGAGGAAACTGCTTAATGGAGATGGGTCAGGCATATGTGAATAATAAGAAAATATTTTTACTAAATGATATTCCCGAAGATTTAGCATATGCGGATGAAATAATCGCGATCAGTCCTATTTGCCTTAAGGGTGATCTGACAAAAATAATTAATTATAAATAAAATATGGATAATAATTTAGGAAAAGAATCAGAAATAGAAAAGTTTTTGGAAAAGTACGAATTAAGGAAATTTCATTATGATTTTGTCGAAAGAATGATTATTTTAATCATCGCTGGATTAGGTTTAATTACCGCATTAGCGTGGGACGATGCATTTAAAGATATATTTCGCATAATCTTTGGAAGTATCTCTGACTGGCAAAGTAAATTAATCTACGCCGTAATACTTACGACCTTTACAGTATTTATTACCGTAAGACTAAATAAAATAGTTAAAAAGAGAAAAAAGTAAGGTGTAGCTGACTTGACCAATATATACCATAGTATATACTATGGTATATATGAATACGAAGACACTTTTAACTGTAAAAACAGATAAAAATATTAAGAAAGCCGCTAAAGACATAGCAGAGGAATTAGGAATTCCCCTAGGAACTCTCGTTAATGCATTCCTAAGACAGTTTATACGTACAAAAGAAGTAACCCTTTCCTCTTCTTTGATGCCTAAGAGAGAACTAATATTTGCGATAAATGAATCGGAAAGAGAATTCATGGCAGGTAAGTCCATAGTGAGCAAAGATCTAAAAGAGCTTAGGAAAAACTTAAGGGCTAAATAATATATAATGTTTCTTTATTCTTTTAAATTTAAAAAAAGTTTAAGAAAATTCCCAAAGAAGCTTATAGATAAAATACTTGAAAAGCTTAGGGTTTTAGAGGCGGATGAATTTTGTATTATTTTAAATAATCATAAACTACACGGAGAATACTCTTTATACAGAAGTATAAACATAACTGGTGATATTAGATTAATCTATAGAAAAGAAAAAGATAATTTTTTTCTCATCGATATCGGAACACATAATGATCTTTATGAGTAAGTTATAACCATGGATTTTCCTGCCTTTGCACCATATGAGAGACATTCTCTCGCAAAGGTGGCCCTATCCAAGCTTTGGTTATCATTCCTTATCGTACTGACCCGTAGCCGGTCACTATCCTTAAGGTAATGGTTTAAAAAAGATTTTGAGGAAAAAAATCTTTTACTAATTAATTTGAAATGCAATTATTTGAGAAAGAATATACAATATATGGCGTATTATAAGTATGAATAAAGATATTAAAATAGCAGTTTTCGCAGGCGGATGTTTCTGGTGCACAGAAGCCGTTTTTCTGTCTCTTAGAGGTGTAATCTCCGCCGAACCCGGATATTCAGGAGGGACAAAGGAAAATCCGACATACGAAGAAGTCAGTTCTGGAAAAACAGGTCATGCTGAATCTATAAAAATCACCTTTAATTCTAAAATAATTTTATATGAAGATTTACTAACTGTTTTTTTCTTTACTCATGATCCGACGACCCTAAATAGACAGGGAAATGACGTCGGTTCACAATACCGCTCTATTATTTTTTATACTGATACAGAGCAAAAGAAAGTCGCCGAGGAATATATTAAAAAACTGACAGAAGAAAAGGCGTATGATAGAAAAATCGTGACTGAAATACAGCCATTTAAGGAATTTTATTTAGCCGAAGATTATCATAAGAATTACTATGAACATCATAAGGATGATAGATACTGTGAATTAATTATTACGCCTAAAATCGAAAAACTCGAAAAGAAATTTGCCAGTCTTTTGAAGAATTTTACCGAAGCTCCTTTCACTGGCAAATATGTAGATAATCATAAAAAGGGCTTATATAAATGCGCAGTTTGTGGGAATGAACTTTTTCCATCGAGCACTAAATTCAACTCTAAAACTGGATGGCCCAGTTTTACTGACCCTGTGAATTTAAAGCAAATATATCTTAAAGAAGATAAAAGTCACGGCATGATTAGAACTGAAGTTTCTTGTAAAAACTGTGGTAGTCACCTAGGCCATGTTTTTGATGATGGACCACTAGATAAAGGAGGGAAAAGGTATTGCATTAATTCAGCTTGTTTAGACTTTGAAGAAGAAAAATGAGTGATATACTTAATTTGCTTAATCTTATAAAAATATTAAATAATAATTTTACTTATGAAACCATTCGTAACAAACATTGAAGAAGAGACTTTAAATAATGAGAATTTTCGAAAAGTTCTCTATACGAGCAAAGGTGGGCAGGTAGTAGTGATGAGCCTTCTTCCGAATGAAGAAATCGGAATGGAAGTTCATGATATATCTGATCAGTTTTTCCGAATCGATTCTGGCACGGCGAAGGTGATTATAGACGGAGTCAGTTATGATGTAGGCGATGGATTCGCTGTCGTCGTTCCCGCTGGTTCACAGCATAATGTTATAAACACTTCAGCTGATAAGCCTTTAAAGCTTTACACTATCTACATGCCACCACATCATAAGGATGGAGTAGTGCATCCTACGAAAGCTATAGCAGAAGCTGATACAGAAGATCATCTATAGAATGAAAATACTATTAATTAGCATCGGTAAAGAAAACGACTCCGGTCTTTCAGAGACTATTAATGAATATGTAAAAAGACTAGAAAGATATTCTGAAATCGGAGAAGTGGAATGGAAAATTTTGCCGACCGTATCATCTGGCGACCGTCAGACTATAAAAAAGAAAGAGGGCGAGGCAGTAGAAAAAGTCCTTAAAGAAGGGGATTTTCTAGTAGCGCTAGATGAAAAAGGCAAAGAACTATCTACCTCCGAATTATCAGACTTTTTAAGTAAAAGAATTAATTCCGGCGCAAAAAGATTAGTATTCATAATAGGTGGACCTTTCGGAATATCAGAAGAACTTTTAGAAAAGGCAAATTTTAAATGGTCCCTTTCACGTCTCACATTCCCTCACCGTTTAGTCCGTCTAACCCTAGCAGAAACACTATACAGATCAATGTCATTTCTCAAAGGTGAGCCGTATCACCATGTATAATATATGTTATAATTTATCAATAATTTTATAATCTAAATAATATGCTTAAAGCACCTATTTTATCCGGCGAAGAAAAAAGACTAGAATCTTTACATGAACTAATGATGCTAGATACGCCGAGCGAGCCTCGCTTTGATAAAATAACGTCTGATATAGCAGGGAAATTAAATGTCCCCATTTGCACAGTCTCTTTAGTTGATAATGATAGAGAATGGTTTAAATCAAACTTTGGTTACCCAGGAGCTGAAGGAAATAGATCCACATCTTTTTGTGGACATGCTATGTATGCAAAAAACATCTTCATTATAGAAGACACCCTTAAGGATTCTAGATTCGCAGATAATCCGAGCGTCATCGGTGAACCACATATACGCTTTTATGCAGGTTTAGCGCTTTATAATAGAAAAACAAAGGATCCTATCGGTGCTTTTTGCGTTAAGGATTATAAACCTAGAACTTTAACATTAGAAGAAATCGACTTATTAATTACAGCTGCAGAAAAAGTAGAGGAGGAATTAAACAGTAAAACAAATGTCGAAATAATTACGCATTAATCTTAGTGACTTCGCCACTTGTTAAAAAGATAAAAAATGATAATCTAAATTCAAAAGCGCTTAACATGAAAAGAATATATATAAAAGACTTAAAAAGTCATATTGGTTCAGAGGTTACTATAGCTGGCTGGGTGGACATTCGCCGAGACCATGGAAAACTTATCTTCATAGACCTACGCGATGCATCAGGAAAAGTGCAAATGGTAGCCCTTCCAAATCATAAAGAAGGACATGCACTAGCTAATACCGTTCGTCCAGAATGGGTCATTCAGGTAACTGGAAATGTGAATAAAAGACCAGAAAAGCTGGTGAATAAGGGCGAACCAAATGGCGAAATAGAGATAGAAATACTATCAATAGTCGTATTAAACGAGGCAGAAACACCACCGATAGACGTTCGTGGTGACGGAAAGGAAATCGGTGAAGAATCCCGCCTAAAATATAGATATTTAGACCTTCGCCGTCCGAGAATGCAAAAGAATGTTAGGAATCGTCATAAGGTTATAAAACTAGTTCGAGATATTATGGATAAGGATGGTTTTATAGAAATCGAAACTCCACTTTTGACAAAATCTACTCCGGAAGGTTCACGTGACTATGTCGTACCATCTCGCTTAGAGAAAGGAAAATTCTATGCTTTGCCACAGTCTCCTCAGCAGTATAAACAGCTTCTCATGTCAGCTGGGATGGAGAAGTATTTCCAGTTCGCTCGCTGTATGAGAGATGAAGACACTCGCGGTGACCGTCAGCCTGAATTTACACAGATGGACTTAGAGATGAGCTTCGTGACTGAGGAAGATATAATGGCGATAAACGAAAAGACTCTTATAGAAGTAGTAAAAACTATTTATCCGGAAAAGAAAATTCAGCAAATTCCATTCCCGAGAATTACTTATAAGGAGGCTATGTCCAAATACGGAAATGATAAACCGGACATCAGAACAGATAAAAATGACCCTAATCTACTAGCTTTTTGCTGGGTTGTGGACTTTCCATTCTTCGAAAAAGAAGATAGCGGAAAATGGACATTCACTCATAATCCATTTTCAGGAGCAAAGCCTGAATATCTGAAAAACTTGATGGAAATGAAGGATATCGGCTCCATCATAGCTGCACAGTACGATATAGTCCTAAACGGTTATGAAATCGGTGGTGGAAGTATTCGAAATCATAATGCAGAAGCACTGGTAAAAGTTTTTGAAATTATGGGATATGAAAGAGAGCGAATAGAAAAGAATTTCGGACACATGCTTAGAGCATTTAAAACTGGAACTCCTCCACACGGCGGAATCGCTTGGGGTCTAGACCGCTTTATGATGCTACTCGAAAATGAACCAAACATTCGTGAAGTCATCCCTTTTGCAAAGACCGGGGAAGGAAAGGACTTAATGATGGAATCCCCTTCGGATATATCAAAGGAACAGCTCATAGAATTAGGCATTAAAATCACTCAGTAGCAATATTATTTAAAGGCCACAGTTATACACAAAATTCTCTTTTGCAAAAATGGCTTGTGTTAGAATTAAAGCATGAAAACAAAACTAATCTCTACTATAAAAGTAGTCGTGCTCGCTTTAATACTAACATTAGGAATTACGTATCTATACGCATGGACCGGTCCCACAGCTAATCCTCCAGATGGTAACATAGCCGCCCCCCTAAACATCAGCTCTGCTGACCAGACGAAAACTGGCGGTATTACAGCGAGCGGTTTAACTGCTACCACAAAAATGGTCATTCCAGTACTTAGCTCCGACCCAGCAACCCCTGTATCTGGCCAGATTTGGATAAAGCAATAATCCATGAAAATGAAAATAAATAAAAAATTTAGTAAGTTCATCGTGTTTTTGTGTACAGTACTTTTATTTACTCTAGCCTTTAGCTTTAATAATAAGGCTTATGGTGCAGATGTTCAGCCACCCGCTTCTTCTACTCCTGTCCAGATGGAAGTAATAGCTAAAACATCCATTAAGAATCTCATTGTTAATTTTGACAAAAACACTAGGAAAATTAAGGTTGATTTTGACTTAATAGATACACTAAAAAATCAAATTGGTGTTAATTACAGCCTCTCTTTGAGCGACTCTGCTAATACAGAAAAGACTTTTATTTATAATGAGGATGTCTATTTGAATGTCAATACTTTTGTTCATAAAAGTATTGAAGAAATAGTGCCAGATTATTTATCAGGCAAATTAAATGTATTTGTCAAAGCACAAAATTCTAGTGGAGTTCTTTTGGCAGTTGGATTTTTATTACAGGGTATAGATGTACCAAAAGCAAAGACAAGCGTCGCCATGAGGTCTTGTTATCTCACCATAGATTCAATAAATACAAAAGACAAAAACACCAAATACACATTACTCCAGGGAGTTGACCTCGGAACGGGTGAAAATTTGTTTATTAACTGTAAAGTTTCAAACACATCAAATAAAAGCCTTAACCTCATACCAAAATTTGATTCTTACGAAAGGTCGATTAGCGGCAAAATGGTGAACAGCCAAAAAAATGATGCTATATCAATAGCCCAAGGAGCTTCTCTTATTAAAGTTAATGTGCCGTTAGTCGACACTCCCCAAGCATACGATTCATCTTTTTCACTCTCAGACATTAGCTCTTCGCTTATATCGAATAATGTCGTCCTCCATTATGTAGTAAGAGGTGATAGTGGCACAGTAAATATGATAAACACCGACAAGACCTCATATGATAAAGGAGAAACTGCGAAGATAGACATCATATGGTCACCTAGGGCTGATCGATTTCCTGATTCTAGATTTGACTGGAAAAACTCCACAACCTCAGCGTCTCAGAAGCTTATGGGGGCTCTATCGATAACTGATTTGAGTGGCGTAGCATGCATTGATCCTATTTCATTTACACCGCCCGCTTCTCAGGCACAAACGATCAATCTTAATGCAATCATGAAAAAAGACTGTAATGGCTTCACGACCAAAATCGATGTCAAAGCGCAAGATGCGAATGGGGCTATAACATCTCTCGTTAATAATAATTATAAAATACCGAGCGAGGTAAGTTCTAAACAAAATAGTGTATATATCATCGTATTTACCATAGCTTTTATTCTTATTTCCATTTTCCTAATCATCCTGATGAATAATAGAAAGAAAGCCGGTGTAAAAGTATTAGCTCTATTTGTCCCAATACTTATCGCTGGGTGCTTATCTATGGCAAATACAGCGAGGGCAGATAGTTTTACAGTACGTAATCCTTTGGATAGTGTTGAGAGTAGAACTGCTTACGTGAATTTAGATGCACCAACAAATGCCATAGCGGGGAATGCTGTACCTATAAATATATCTGAAAGTGCTAGTTGGCAGGCGTGTGGAAATCAGGCGAGGGCTGATACTAGTTACACTTTAAGTATTAAAGATAGTCATAATATTATAGAATATGATTATGACAGTACAATTATAAATTCATCCAGTGATTCCTTAAATCAAACCGTAAATTATGTAGGTGGCGGTGCATATGATCCTCATTTTACGAATTACGATACACATACGGTGTATTTTTCACCCGGAACATACACCATAACAGCGGTATTTAAAATGAAATTTGGTTATGGTATAGGATCTTACACAATGATAGCCACGACGACAGTTCCTTCTGTAGCCACCACAGACGCTGACATAGGTTTAAAGGTTAATCAGGGTACCACAGCGATCCCTGATATAGTTAATATAGCAGTTGAAAAAAATAATGGATCAACATCGCGGTTACGAATCGCAAAAGAAGGGGTAGTTCATGGAATACAGCTAGTCGATGCCAATGATCCTTTGGCCACAAAAGTTATAATAAATTCTCCTTCTACAGGTTTAAAAGCTTTAAAGAAATATTCTTCTTCTGGTTCAGTAAATCAGCCTTTTGGATACTGGACTTTTGATGAAAGTTCTGGCTCAGCTGTAGCTGATTCGTCCGGTAATAATTTAACGGGAACTACATATAATGCCGGAGTAGTTACTGCACTTCCGCGGTCGGCTGGCGTAAGTGGTAATGCTATTAACTTTAATGGAAATTATCAATACGTCGTTATCCCAATGTCAAAAAACTTTGTGGGTGGCAGTATTACAGTTTCCGCGTGGGTAAAATCATTAAATTATAATGGAGCCATGTTCATTGTAAGCCGTGGAAATGTTAATGGGGAATGGAATCTTTTCTTTGAAGGAGGTCTTTTGAAATGGAGAGGAGCTTCCAATTCTACATATAATTATAATTTCGCTCAATGTACGCCCCCAACTACTGGAGAATGGCATAATATCGTCGCCACACAAATAAATGGTACGCCAAATGTTGCGACTTTATATATTGATGGAAATGTTTGTGGAACTAGTAATTCAGTCCCTCCAATAATGAATAATGTTGGAAATATTCAAATAGGGGCTTATGACGACATTATCAGTACAGTAGGTGCACATACATATAATTACTTTTTTGAAGGTCAAATGGACAACATCCGTCTCTACAACGAAGCTAAAACCGCCGAAGAAGTCAGAGAAATATACATGGCCAGGTAATTTCTATTCGTGCTAGAATATTAGAATGTTATTTACTGTTAAAACTGAAAAATTTGAAGGACCACTAGACCTCCTCCTCGACCTTATAGAAAAAAGAAAATTCTTTATAAACGACGTCTCACTTTCTAAAGTAGCGGACGAGTACATAGAGCATATTAAAAAGTTTGAAAGGTTTCCGATAGGCGAAAGCGCGGATTTTATTCTCATCGCCTCCACACTTCTTCTTATAAAATCGAAGTCCCTTTTGCCTTCGCTCACACTCACTGATGATGAGAAGGGAAGTATAGAAGACCTAGAAAAGCGCCTGAATATTTATAAAAAAATAAAGGATGCGTCTCTCATGCTCGCCCCACTTTTCGGCAAAAATGTTCTTTTCGGAGCGGAGAGTCGAAAACTAGAGCCTGTCTTTGCCCCAGATGATTCTATGAATATTGTGAACCTACTAGAAGCAGTAAAGCGCGTACTTCAGGCACTGCCGAAAAAAGAAGTTTTGCCACAGACTATAGTTAAGAAGGTTATTAGTTTAGAGGAGATGATCGACAGCCTGACAGAGCGTGTGCAAAAAAGTTTGAAAATGAGTTTTAGAGAATTTTCCTCCTCACATAAAGCAGAGAGGGTAAATGTTATAGTAAGCTTCCTCGCAATGCTCGAATTAGTTAAAGAGGGAATTATTCATGTCTCTCAGGAAAAACATTTCGATGATATTCAGATGGAAACACATGATGTCAGTGTTCCCAGGTACGGATAATTTTTATATAATTAACACATGAATTTAGACGCGAAAATGGAGGCCATTCTTTTCTGGAAAGGTGAACCCTTAAAAAAGAAAAGATTAGCTGAAATACTAGAGAAAAGCGAAGAGGAAATCACCTCTGCGCTCTTAGCCTTAGAAAGTAGGCTTTCTGGAAGCGGTCTTACACTCGCCAGACTAGAAGATGAAGTGCAAATAATGACATGCCGAGAGGTTTCAGAAATTATAGAAAAACTTACAAAAGAAGAACTGATTCGTGATCTCGGAAAAGCAGGGTTAGAAACTTTAACTATTATCTTATACAAAGGACCATTAACCAGAGCGGGTATAGACTATATTCGCGGAGTGAATTCTCAGTTTATTTTACGAAATCTTTTGGTGCGCGGACTAATAGAGAGAGTTTCTAATCCGAATGATAGCCGAAGTTTCTTATATAAAACTACTTTTAATTTACTTTCTCATTTAGGAATCTCTAAGATAGAAGACTTACCAGAATATACAAAAATTAAAGGAGAATTAGACGCCTTCGAACATGTTGAAAATAAATAAATTAATTTGGTTATTTATTTTTTTGCTTTTTATTATCTTAATCATATCGATTTTTCTTTTATCTTACCTAAGCTCAAATCCTCAAAAGACCCCGACTAGAAGGAACATTACCTCAAATAATCCAGTCCTGAAAGCTGGAATTAAACTGCCTATTTTAAGCGCCGAAAGCTCTGTTTCTGTTTTATGGAATAGAAAGACAGGCAAAGAAATAACTCTTTATAGCAAAAATCCAGATGAAGAAAAACCTATAGCCAGCATAACTAAAATCATGACCGCTGCTGCGTCAGAGGATTTAGCGACTGCAGATGAAAGTGGAAAAATATTCAGAGTGCGAGAGATATTTTTCCCGCTTCTCATCATATCTGATAATGATTCAGCCACGAAATTAGCTGGAATCTTTGGCACGAGCACACTTTTAGCACAGATGAATAAGTTAGCAAAAGGAGTCGGGGCCACATCAACTACCTTTAGAAATCTGACAGGCTTAGATGCCCTCGGCGGAAATACTTCCACCGCAAATGACTTAGTGAAAATCGCGAAATTAATTTTTACAAAATATAATCTTTTTATTATCACACTAACTCCGAGATACGGTGGAATAGAAAGTACAGATAAAATGCTAACTGATCCATCAGTTCCATGGCGAGTGCTCGGCGGGAAAACAGGTGAGACGAAAGGGGCAAAACAGGCGCTTTTACTCATTACGGAGAGTCCGAATCCAGATTTTATACTTATCAACGTTGTATTAAGGTCAGATAATAGAGATAATGATATGAGGACTCTTCTTAACTGGGTCAAAGAATCATATGAATGGGGCAGATAAACCTTTTCTTTATACAGTAATTCTTCTAGTGGCAGGTGGTTTTCTCATGTTTTATTCTGCATCGCTTAGCCTTTTTGCAAAGGATACCAGCACGAATTCTACCCTTATAATGCAGGGACTGGGGCTACTCTTCGGTTTTATGGGAATGTTTGCGGCTAATAAAGTTCCATATACTTTTTGGAAAAAGTTTTCTTTTTTTATACTTGTCGGAGCAGTTGTAATAAATTTAATCATTTTAGTTCCAGGAATCGGCATGGAGCACGGAGGAGCTATAAGATGGATTCAGATCAAAAACTTTACATTCCAACCATCAGAGCTTTTGAAAATAGCATATATTATTTATCTCGCTGCATGGATTAGTAAGGCTCGTGATAAAATCGAAAACCTGAAAGAAGGCGTTATACCATTCCTAGTTATCTCTTCTATGGTGGCTATTCTCATGTATATTCAAAAAGATACAGATACAATGGCCGTAATCTTAGGCACTGGAGTAGTGATGGTCTTCTGTGCCGGCATGAAATGGCGACACCTTCTACTTTTATTAGGAATCGGCGCACTTTTTCTCGGCGGTATTTTAATTACTCGGCCATATGCTCTCCAAAGAGTTACAACATTTATTAATCCGACGAAGGATTCACAGGGCGCCGCCTATCAGATTCAGCAGTCGCTCATAGCTATCGGCTCTGGCGGCGCCTTCGGCAAAGGTCTAGGTCAAAGCGTTCAGAAATTTAATTATTTACCAGAACCAACGGGTGATTCCATCTTTGCAGTCGCTGGCGAAGAATTCGGCTTCCTCGGTGCCATTCTCCTAGTACTTACATATCTCTTCCTCGTTATTAGAGGATTTAAGATAGCCACTAAAGCCCCCGATTCCTTCGGTAGACTGATAGTGGTCGGTATTGTTATACTGGTAGCAGTGGAGTCATATATGAATATGTCCGCAATGCTCGGCATAATTCCACTATCCGGAATGCCACTTTTATTCGTAAGTCACGGCGGAACAGCACTCGCCATAGCCATAGCCGAAATGGGAATAGTGCTTAATGTTTCAAAAGCTAAACAAAGAAGAACAAAAATATGAAAATCTTATTTACAGGTGGGGGAACTGGGGGACATTTTTATCCTATCGTAGCTGTCATAGAAGCCTTAGAAGAAGTTATAAAAAAAGAAAAGGTCATAGAACCTAAACTCTATTATTTAGGCACAGAAGAATTTGATGCCCGTGCTCTCTATGATCATAATGTTCAGTTTGAAAAGATTTACGCTGGAAAAAGGAGAAACTACTTTTCCATTTTAAACTTTTTTGACTTTTTTAAGACCGGATACGGAATTTTAGGAGCATTAAGTAAGATATATTCTATTTACCCTGATGTAGTCTTTTCAAAAGGCGGATATGTCAGTTTTCCAGTTTTATTTGCCGCTCGTTTTTTTAAAATCCCAGTAATCATTCATGAATCAGACACAGTTCCTGGACGCGTGAATTTATGGGCTAGTAAATTTGCAAAAAGGATAGCTATTTCATGGCCAGATGCAGCACAGTATTTTCCAAAGGATAAAGTAGCATGGACCGGTAATCCAGTTCGAAAAGGTATTATAGCACCCTTAAAGTTTGGCGCGCATGAATATTTAAAATTAAATGCAAACACGCCGACAATTCTCATACTCGGTGGCTCACAGGGTTCGAAAAGAATAAACGAAACCATCTTAAGTATACTACCTGAACTTTTAGAAAAATATCAAATTATTCACCAGACTGGAGTAGTAAATTTTACAGAAGTAACTGGTATAGCAAATACTATACTTAAAGATAATCCGAATGCTTCGAGGTATAAGCCATTTAATTATTTAAATGACCTAGGAACTGAAATGGCGGCTGGAGCTTCGAACTTAGTTATATCCCGTGCAGGCTCCTCTATTTTTGAAATCGCTTGCTGGGGAATACCATCCATAATTATTCCAATACCCGAGGCTATCAGTAGAGATCAGACTCAGAATGCATTAGCGTACACTAGAACAGGTTCGTGCATAATGATAGAAGAAAAAAATCTAGCTCCTCATATACTAAAAGGCGAAATAGACCGCTTATTATCAAATCCCACAGATTTGCAAAATATGGCTCTAAATGCCCATAGATTTGCTAAAAAAGACGCTGCGGAGAAGATAGCAAAGGCGATATTAGACATTGCCCTTGAGCATGAAAAGTAAAAGTGCTATAATGAACACCGTTACTAAGCTAATTTATTAAAAAATATGGAACCATCAACATCAGGCATGAAGCCTTGGCAGTTAGGGGTCACGGTACTTGTGATCGTCATTGTCCTCGGAATCATCGGGTATTTTATTTTTAAGAGTCCTTCTACACCATCAGGAGAAACTCCATCCACTAATGTAGCTGTAAATCAGCCGGCTAATGGACAGAATCGTATTCTCGTTAGCGATCAGTATCCTGGAGATAAGGTTTATATAACAACGGTCCAAATAGCTAAGCCGGGATTCGTAGTTATTAATAAGAATAATGACGGTGCTCCGGGAGCTGTTATCGGATCAAAATGGTTTGATGCAGGAACTACAGCTGGTCAGGTCACTCTTTCTGAAAAAACAGTAAATGGCGGAACCTACTATGCCGTATTACATGATGATGTAGTCGGTGATCAGAAGTATGATGATGCTAAAGACTCAGCACTACGTGATGATGCAGGAAAGATCATAATGCAAAGTTTTAAAGTTAGCGACACTATTACAGAATCAAAAGGATAGAATAGACGAAAACAAAGACTTTTTTTGAAATACCCACTGAAAGTGGGTATTTCATTTTGCCTTAATAGAGCCTATAATATATACAATGTTATATTTATCGACAGATAAAAAAGGATTTACTTTAGTAGAATTACTAGTAGTAATTTCTATGATAACTTTTTTATCATCTATTATTTTCGCATCAACGAGTAGTGCCAGACGGAAAGCAGATATAGCGGCGGGGATGCGCTTTGCTACTTATAATAACCGCGCTTTTTATATAGGAGCATATTTCTATTTTGACTTTGATAACTGGGACACCTCATCTCCAGCTGAGCCTATAGATTCCACGAGAAACTTTGACTCTAGTAAAATCTCCTGGGTAAACGGACCAGCCTGCACTAGTGATGCAAATTCATATTATCCGGATGCAAAGAATGCCATTCTATGTGGAACAGGTAAGGGTTTGAAACTTGATGGAACTGGTATAATTCCTAGGAATTGGGATAATATAACCCTTTCGACATGGTTTAAATGGAATGGTACGACGGGAGCGACTAATGCTGTAATACTTGGAGCAGGCGGTGGATGCCCTGTGGGAATTAGTTATGGAGGATTAAATAATAATATCGGTATTAGCACGCCCTCCGTTATAAGTTGCACTTTTAATCCTTCTACTTTTTCACTGGAATCTGGAAAATGGTACCACCTAGCAGTTAGTTTCGAAGGTATGAACTCTAAACTATACATTAATGGTCAATTATTTAAGACCGTAACATCTGCTAGTAACTATGCCTTAAATATTAGTCAAAGTGATACGAATTATATTATTGGTGGTGCAGGCTTAAACTCAGCTACACTAGATGCAAACGGTAGCGTAGATGACTCAGCCATATATTCTCATGCTTTAACCGCCTATGAAGTAAGAAGCATTTATGCTTTAACGGCACCGGAGCATGGGATTTCTAGAGAAAATCTTTTTGCCGAAAATGTGAAAAAATGATAGACTGAATTTACATGAAAATAATAACGAGATTCGCTCCAAGTCCGACAGGAAAGCTTCATATAGGTAGCGCTAGAACTGCGCTTTTTAATTATTTATTTACTCGTCACGCTGGTGGAACGTATTTACTTAGGATAGAAGATACGGATAAGGAACGTTCGACCGCAGAGTCAGAAAAAAACATTTTAGATGGTTTGAAATGGTTTGGAATAGATTTTGATAACCCAGAAAAGATAATGCGCCAGTCAGAGAGAACCTCGATTTACAAAAAGCATATAGAAAAACTCATAGCCGACGGTCATGCCTTTATATCAAAAGAAACTCCGGTGAAGGAGGGTGGTAGGGAAGAGGTAATTCGTTTTAAAAATCCGAATAAAAAAATCTCTTTTGACGATATGATTCGCGGGACTATAGAATTCGACACCACCGAACTCGGTGACTTTGTAATAGCAAAATCTCTAGAGGAGCCGATTTTCCATTTGACAAATGTCGTAGATGATATCGAAATGGGGATAACACATATAATACGTGGCGAAGACCATATTTCGAATACTCCTAGACAAATCCTCATCTGGGAAGCTATCGGTGCTCCTAGAGCCATATATGCCCATATACCGCTAATCCTAGCCACAGATAGGTCAAAGCTTTCTAAGCGTCACGGTGCAGTTTCCATCGTGGAATATGCCGAAAAAGGCTATCTTCCAGAGGCCCTCATGAACTATCTAGCAATGCTCGGCTGGAATCCAGGGATTGATAAAGAAGTATTTTCTAAGGAGGAACTTGTAGAACTTTTCGACATCACTAAAGTGCAAAAAGGAGGAGCCATTTTTAATGAGGAAAAATTAAAATGGATTAATAAAGAGCATATTAAGATGGCACCGAGAGCAGAAATCATCGAAAGGATTAAAGCATATTTTCCACCTGGAAAAGAGCTTCCGAAAAACTCCGAACTATTTTTTGCCGATCTAGTAGAGAGAATTAGTATTTTTAGTGATGTAAAAGAACTAGTCGGAAAAGGTGAATTAAATTACTTTTTTGAAGCTCCCACCTATGATGCGAAATCTTTAGTTTGGAAAAAAGATACTCCGGAGAATTCTAAAGTGCATCTATTAGCAGTTTTGGCAAAGTTAGAGAATATTTCTGAATCTGCATCTATACCTGAAACCGCAAATGACTTTTCCGTAGAATCAGTAAAAAATGCCATCTGGCCCTATGCAGAAGAAAAAGGCAAA
Source organism: Candidatus Tayloriibacteriota bacterium (assembly GCA_026395105.1). Taxonomy (GTDB): domain Bacteria; phylum Patescibacteriota; class Minisyncoccia; order Phycocordibacterales; family PALSA-1337; genus JAPLZH01. The sequence goes on along the minus strand of JAPLZH010000063.1, from coordinate 4,804 downwards.
GGAAATGTCCTCTGGCCGTTACGCTTTGCACTTTCAGGACAGGACAAGTCCCCAGATCCGTTTACACTGGCTAGTATACTCGGAAAAGAAGAATCTTTACTTAGGATTAAGAATGCTATTTCACTTTTATAAAAATGAAAAATCCGTCTTTTTACTCGCATTTTTATTTGCCGGTTTTTTCTTATTAGCTCTAATTTTCCCCACATTCCACGCCGGTGCTTCTACCATTGATGATTTAAAGGCAAAGATAAGCGAAAGGAATTCTCTTATACAGCAGTTAGAACAGGAAATCGAGACTTATAAAGCAGAAGTTGAAAAAACACAGAACCAGTCTAAAACACTTTCTAATACTTTAAAAACACTAGACCTTTCTAAGAAAAAGCTACTAGCCGATATTAATTTAACTAAGCAGAAAATCGGCACAGTAAATTTGCAAATAGATAGTTTAACTTTGCAAATAAGTGATGCAGAAAATACCATTGACGGAGACATCCGTATAATATCCTCATCCCTCTCTTTAGTTAGAAAAAGTCAGGATAGGAATATCATGGAGAATCTGCTAGCCGGGAATTCTGTATCTCAAATACTAAATGAAACTACCGAGCAGGCTACTTTGCAAAAGAGTGTAAAAGACAGAATATTTCAAATAAAAGAGAAAAAGAGCGAGCTTTTAAACTTAAAATCTGATACTGAAAGCGAAAAGAAAAAATTACAAAATTTAAATTCAGATTTACTCGGACAAACGAAAGCCGTGGAGAGTACCGCTAAAGAAAAGCAGGATCTTTTATCTGCTACGAAATCAAAAGAGGCAAGTTATAAAAAACTTTTAGCTGATAGGGAAGCTAGAAAGAATTCTTTCGAAGCCGAAGTCTCCGCCTACGAAAGCGCCCTTAAGCAGGCCATTGATCCGAATAGCATTCCAGCCTCTGGTGCGGGTATATTAAAGTGGCCGTTAGATAAGATAGTCATCACTCAAAAATTTGGAATTACGGCTTTTTCACTAAAAAATCCTGATATTTATACTAGTGCTGGACACTCAGGTGTGGACTTCGCCGCTACAGTAGGTACGCCCGTTAAAGCCACTATGAACGGAATTATAGCAGGAACAGGGAATACAGATATCACTCCTAGCTGTGACGGTGCTTCATTTGGAAACTGGATTATGATCGAGCATCCGAATGGTCTATCTACTTTATACGCTCACTTATCAGTCACGCTAGCAAAAACTGGCTCTGCTGTAACTACGGGGCAAACTATAGCTCTATCTGGAGGAACAGCCGGAGTAAATGGTTCCGGTGCATCTACTGGACCACATTTGCACTTTGGTGTCTATGCCACAGAAGGTATTCAAATAAAAAAGAATGATGTGGGAACTTCTTGCAGAAATGTAGTCCTTCCAGTGCTAATAAAAAAAGGTGCGCGCCTTAATCCACTTTTATATCTTTAATGTTTCACGAATTTGGGTTATTATATATACATGTATAATTTGCTTCTTAAAAATCGCGGAATGAGTTTGCTTCAAACAATTCTGCTCGTCGTAGTCGTTATAGTGGTGCTTAGCTATATCGGGTTCGACATTAAAGGTGCTATAGAATCAGATCAGAGTAAAAAGAACTTCGGATATGTAAAGGCAGTTACCGTAACAGTATGGGAAAGATATTTGAAGTCCCCAGCTGAATACCTTTATAATAATATTTTCCTAGAATGGATCTGGAAACCGACTTATAATAATTTGAAAAAACTAAGGAATGGGCAAAGCACCGACATACAGGACAATGCTCCAAAGATGCCCGCACCGAATCTGACGAACTGAGAATACTAGAGCTAAAAGATTACCCAAAGACCTTACCTTGAACTAACCGCCTCGACGAATACAAAAGTCGAGGTTTTTTATTTGCCTTATTTTATATATACAGAGTCGTAAAAGATATATTGTGCGACATAGTGTCGTATTTCATATGCCGCTATAAAGCGGCTAAAATCTCCTACTCCCTCTTTCTAAACCAGTAATTTTTTACCCGAATTCTTCACACCCGATTTCCTGGCTAGATTCTCTTTTTCAATGTGCTTATCTATAAGTATAAACATACTTAAATATATAGCAAGTGGATTTTGTCCAGTTCCGCTTAGTCCTGAACTATGGCCTAGAAGGCCCTTTATTCTTCTTTGAAGGTGCGTAGCGCTCCAGAATCCCTTTAATGGTCTTTCTATCACGTCCGAACAACTTCCCTAGCGTGTTGGTGTTATAGAGATCCTGGTCTGTCTCAAATAAGGTCACAATCGCTTTGTTACGTAATGATTCAACCTTACCTCGACCTCCCTTTGGTTTTGGGATATTCGTTTTGGTCATGTTAATGACAATTTACCACGAAACTCCCACATTTACAAAGTAGAGTTACGCCATTTGATACGGTGAATAGCTGTTGATTAATGGTTCAGTATGCTTTCCAGTGAATCTAAGTCCCACAAATTTATTTACCACATCAAGTGATTCTTCTTTGCTAAATCTGAGATATTGCATTCCAGCTCGAGGATTATTATCTGAGTGACCAAGGATCAATCCTATAAACTTCAAACTCGCGCCTTTCTTGACCAACTCATGAGCTCCACCATGTCTTAATGCATGACATGATATCTCTTTAGTCACACCGGCTTTTTCTCGAGCAATCTTTAACCAACGCTCGATACTTCGAGTATTCATTCTTTGGACCGTGCCTCCCTTTTCATTTGCGAACAATGCCTCGTGTTGAATATATGCCTGTCGTTTCGCTATATACTTTAGTAGGAGTTGATGTGTCTCAGGTGACCACATAATCCACCTCTTTTTATAATTCTTTTTTCCAATGATTTCAGTGTAGGTATTTTGCGACACAATGTCGCAAATATTTAGCTCGACTAACTCACTTACACGAATCATTGATTCCCACATTAATTTAATTGCGATAAGTCGCATCAAATCACTGTATGAATTCTCATTGAGAGTTGCACACATCTTTGCTACTTCCTCAGGTGTTGCTACTGGTGTTATCGGTGCTTGAAATCGTGGGTTACGAATCAAGAATGGATGAACAGTTGTTATGCGTAGCGCTTCCTGCCACTTGTAAAAGTTTTTTATCACGTTGTTGTGGTTCGCAATGTTTCCGTCGTTGTATTTTAATTTTAGCGACGCTCGGAATTGCGAGATGTCCTCGAGAGTTATCTCAAGGGTATCTTTGTTACCCACATTCTCGTAGAAATGCTCCAGGAATGGTCGGTAGACTTTTGCTGCTGTCCTAGTCTCCGTTGCCTTCCAGTGCAGGTATTTTTCTATTGCATCTCGAAGTAACATAAGGTTTATATTTGTTTAATAGACCAAAGTCATCGCTTGGGTTCGGGGCGTGTGGTTGCTTTCCGAGAGCAACAACCGCAATACTCCCACAATTTACGAACGAAAGAAGGCGCTTTGATCTAAATCAACGCCTATTGTGGGCTTTCCCTCGACGGGACAAGAGGCCATGGTTAATAATGCTTTTTTGTGCCTTGACCTCCCTCCCCTACGTTGGCACGTACTCAGAGGAGTTTGGTTAGGTGGGATTATACTCCCACATTATTATAAATGCAAATGATATAAATAAAGGACATTGTGGATAAACTCCCACATTCCCTACCAACAAACCTGTGGTTTTTCACCTATCTTTTCCTCAATATATTTTTTTACTTCAGAATATCCACCAATTGAATCAATCAAGCCTAGTTGCTTAGCTTTATCTCCTAATACGGTTGATCCATCAGCGATAGCACGAACTTTTTCGATTGGAATATTTCTGTTAGTTGCAATTGTTTGTATGAAGTTTTCGTGAACAATTTTTAAATCTCTTACTATCAAAGCTTTCTCTTCTTCTGTAAGTGGCTTGTCAGGATTTCCTGCATCTTTGTATTTACCGGCACTTAATTGGACATACGTAAGACCCTCTTTTTTATTTTTTGAAACATTATCTAAATATGATGTTGTGACTCCAATACTTCCGACATCAGAATTTTTTGATGCAAATATTTTGTCAGCAGAACTAATTGCCCAATAAGCAGCCGAAGCACCTGTCTGACGAATAAAAGCTACAACAGGTTTAGTTGACTCTTTTATTGCGTTAGCAATTTCTTCACCTGCAACAGGATACCCACCAGGAGAATCAACTTCAACAATGATTGCTTTGATATCATCGTCGCTTTGAGCCTGTTGTATTGACAACATTATTGATTCGCTTGCAACAACATCCTTGTTACTTATAAGTTCATCACTATTTTTTTCTGGAATGTATGTGTATAGCTCACCATGCAAATTAATACCGAGAACGTTGCAAGAAGAACTAGCCTCGCTCTCTGTAGATGTTGATTCAGAAGAAACAACTTCAGTTTTGTATTTAAATGAATTATAAATTGCCTGACTCGCAATATTTAATAAAATAAAAAGCACTAGAATACCTAGTACGTATAATTTTATTCGATGTCTGTGGACAAATTCTAAAGCTCTTTTTTCTGCATGATGCATTTGTGACTATTTTATCACCATTACAACACTTCCGCCAATTCAGCAGCATCATCTTCATCCAGGCCCTCCTCATCCATCAATTCTTTTATTTTTTCTGCATCTTCAATATCCACTCCTTGGTTTTGAGCGATCTCTGCTATCTCTATTACTTCTTCTGGATCTTTATCATCTAGTGACATAAATTTAATGTAGGTTAGGGTTATTCTTTACTGTATCTTGAAATGCTTTTCTGTAATTACAAAAATCGCAGTCGTCAGCAGAGTTTGGAATTTTTCCATC
>JAPLZH010000003.1 GCA_026395105.1 Candidatus Tayloriibacteriota bacterium | reverse complement strand
TGCAGATCCTGCGCTATACATTTTCTCAATACAAAACCTCTCTCCAAAAGACAAATGATGATATTTCATATGACAATTAAATTAATTATTTTGTTAATACATTAATTCTACTGTCCTACTTCAAAGGTAGCTAGTTCTTCCCTAACTTGCAAATGGTCATAGCCAAAAGAGGCTTACAAATAGGCCTTTCCTGGCTATGACCATGCTTGGACATAGTGCCTCCTCGGCTTAGAGGAAAACAAAAATGCCCAATTAAGGGCAAGGAGACAAAACCACGAGTCATGAGTACTGAATTCGCATCTGCCGACCTTACGGCCGGCCAACTGAACGCCATCGTAAAAAAACTCGGTGGCCATGACGGCGCAATCAAGCTCCTCCAGGGCAAGCTCTCGGTTTCTGAACCGACTCGCAACTGGAGCGAACAAGACGGCGTTATTTCCCTCAGCGTCACGTCCGACGGTACGACTGGTCCCCAATGGATCGAGCGTCTCGAGGGCAAGGGCTTCCGTTTGAGCGACCGCGCCAAAAGCGTGCTCCGTTCGCCGGACTTCAAGCCGACAATAGGTGTGACGACTGAAATCGCCATTCTCAAGGGTATGCTCTTCGAGGACAACAATCGGATCACGAAGAAGATTCGTGCCGAGGCCGACAAGCGCAAGCTGACCACGCCGAACGCGGAAGTGGCCTACCTCATCCAGGAAAACTTCTCGGACGAGGACATCGAAGCCATGGGCCTGGTTTGGATTGTCGCTATGCACGAACCGATCAAGGATTCCGGCGGCGATCCTGACCTGCTCTACGCGAGCCGGTACGGCGGTGGTCGCTGGTTGGACGCGGACTATGACAAGCCTGACGATTGGTGGGATCGTGACGGCGGCTTCGCGTTTGCCATCTCGCAAGTTGTTACTCAAAATTAAGACAAGCCTGACAATAGGTGGAATCGTGACAACGGATTCGCGTTTGCCATCTCGCAACTCTCTCCCTACTTTTTGGGAGAGTTTTGTTTTGTAAGCTGTCCATACCACCCGCCGAGCATTTTTCCAGGTTCTATTAATGTTTCAGAAATTCTAATATATTTATTTTCATTAAGAGAACTCATTTCCCACGCTATTTCTAGGAAAACCTTAAGGCAGTCCAGTTTCATTATTGCTCTTTTGATATATGGGATTTTCTCTTCTTTTTGCAAAAATACTGCCATACTTATATATTCTATGGTCTCCACGAATAGATTATCTATTTTTAGACCTACAGAATATTTATTTGCTTTAGGAAAATCTCTAAAATATTCATTCCATATTTTATAACTTATGGTAAGTTTATTTAGAACTGTTATAGAACTGCGGGGGGGGGACTTAATAGGATTTGAATTCATATATTTATAAAATGATTAAAAAATCTAATGATAAGGGTATTATATGGTTAATCGGAAAGGTTGTGGAAAGTTTCTACTCTACAGAGCATGGTAATGGTTTACCCCTAGGGAATCTTACTTCACAGCTTTTAGTGAATATCTATATGAATGAATTTGATCAATACGTTAAACATAGATTAAAAGCGAGATTTTATATAAGGTATGCCGATGATTTTATTTTTGTGGATACAAATAAAAAGAATCTGCAAAATCTTTTAGCAGATGTCGGACATCTTTTATCTGAAAAACTTAAACTTACACTTCATCCGAATAAGGTTTTTATAAAATCGTATTCTTCTGGTGTAGATTTTTTAGGATGGGTTCATTTTCTCAAACATAGGGTATTAAGAACTAGTACAAAGAATAGAATGTTCAGACGATTAGAGAATGATTTTAGAGTGGAAGTTATTGATTCATATTTAGGACTTTTGAAGTGGGGAAATACCTATAAGATTTCTAAAGGCGTCGCACTTCTAAAGAAAAGATAAAAAATTCATTTTTTCTTTAGAATTTTTTGAGCAAAATTTTATCTCAATTTAGTAAGATAAGGTATTATTGCTAATATTCAAAAAATTGAGCGAATTTGATATTTGGAATGAAAAGAAGAAGGAGATAAATGAATTAAAAGTGAAAAAGTTTTTTAAGAGTGGGGAAATCTGGTGGTGTGCGATGGGGAAGAATATTGGGAGTAAAGAGAAGGGCAAAGGGGAGACCTTTGCTAGACCCGTTATCATTTTTAGGGAATTTGGAGAAGATACTCTATGGGCAATACCTTTGACAACAAAAGAATCCTCTCCAGATAGTAGGATGGCATATAAATTCGTTTGTGATGGAATAGTAGGAACTGCTAAATTAGCACAGATTCGACTTATTAGTAGTAAAAGACTGTTAAGATATATTGGGAACGTTTCTTTTAAGGATTTTCAAAATATCAGAAGGCTCTTAATAGACTTAATATAAAATCGATTCCCACCCTTTTGGGGTGGGATCTCCGTTGCCAAAATGTGGCGGCTAGTAGTGATATGAGTATACTCCTAAAATGCTCCCTGTCAAATAAAAAAAAGTCAAAAAAGTATTTTTAAAAGCTTTTAATTTGCCGGAAAAATGCTAAAATAGCCATATATTTTTGTATTTATATGGAAAAAGACGAAAAAAGTGGGGTAAGTGCGCAAAACGTAGAAAGCGCGCCGAAGGCAGAGAAAAGTAAGGTGGCCCTTCGCGAAGAGGAAATTCTAAAGTTTTGGAATGAAAGGCAGATTTTCCAAAAGTCATTAAAGAAGGAGTCTCCTAAGGGAGAGTTCATTATTTATGATGGACCACCATTCGCTACAGGAACGCCACATTACGGCCATATTTTAGCTGGAACTATTAAAGATGTAGTGCCGAGATATAAAACAATGAAAGGTTATCACGCCGCTCGAAGATGGGGATGGGATTGTCATGGACTTCCTGTCGAAAATCTAGTGGAAAAAGAATTAGGACTCGCCTCGAAAAAAGATATTGAGGCTATGGGAATCGGCAAATTTAATCAGGCTGCCCGCGATTCCGTACTTCGCTATGCTCACATTTGGAAAGAAATGGTTCCTCGCACCGGACGATGGGTGGATATGGAGAATGATTATAGAACGATGGACACTTCGTACACGGAGTCTATATGGTGGATTTTCAAAAGCCTACAGGAGAAGGGTTTGGTATACGAAGGCTTTAAATCAATGCATTACTGCCCGCACTGCGGAACCACCCTCTCAAACTTCGAAGTAAATCAGGGCTATAAAGACATTACAGATATTTCTGTTTATATAAAATTTGAATTAAAAGATGAGGCGAATACATATCTTTTGGCCTGGACGACGACTCCCTGGACTCTTCCTGGAAATTCCGCGCTCGCTGTGAATCCAGAAATAGATTATTTAAAAGTAGAAATCGAAGGCGGAAAAAAATACATTTTTGCAAAAGAAAGGGCGGATGCACTTAAAGCTGTCACGAAAATAGAATGGAAAGTTCTAGAAGAATTTAAAGGCTCAAAGCTTTTGGGATTATCATATAAACCAGTTTTCGACTATTATTTAAACGATTCGAAAATTAAGAATTTGGAAAATGGCTGGAAAGTCTACGGCGCACCGTTCGTTACGACGACAGACGGTACTGGAATCGTACACATCGCTCCTGCATTCGGTTCGGACGACTATGACCTTTCACTAAAAGAAAAAATTCCTTTTATTCAGCATGTCTCTAAAGAAGGACTTTTCAAAAAAGAAGTGAAGGACTTTGCCGGACAGAAAGTAAAGCCTAGGAATGAGCCAGGAGAAAAAGACGCCCATCAGAGAGGGGATATAGAGATCATTAAATATCTCGCGACACCTGAGCGAAATTATCTTTTAGCAAAGGAAAAGATGATTCATCCATATCCACACTGCTATAGATGTGATACACCGCTTCTAAACTATGCTACTTCTTCTTGGTTTATAGAAGTCACTAAAATAAAAGATAAATTAGTCGAGGCAAATAAAAGTGTTGTGTGGGCACCGGAGGAGATCGGAGTCGGGCGTTTCGGTAAATGGCTTGAGGGTGCTCGAGACTGGGCGGTTTCTCGTTCTAGATACTGGGGGGCTCCGCTTCCTGTCTGGAGAACGGAAGACGGTAGTGAATCATACTTTGCTGGTTCCATATCTGACTTAAAGGCAAAGATGAAGCCTAGAAATAAGTTTTTCCTAATGCGCCACGGTGAATCAGAGACGAATATTAAAGAGATTCACAGCTCTGATTTAAAAGCAAAATATCATTTGACGGAGAAGGGTAAGGATCAGGCTAAAGCCGGCGCTGAGGCATTAAAGGATAAAAAAATAGACATAATATTTTCTTCGCCGATACTTCGTACGGTAGAGACAGCAGAGATAGTTTCAAGAATTCTCGGCAAGAAAGAAAAAGAGATTAAGACGGACACTAGAATCGGAGAATTTAAGCTAGGTAAGTATGATGGAAAATCAGTCGCGGATTATTATAAGGATTTTCCTACACTGGAAGACCGCCTTAAACATGCTCCAGAGGGAGGTGAGTGTTATAAAGATGTAGAAAAAAGAGTCATATCTTTCTTTGAAGAAATAGATAAAAAATACGAAGGTAAAAATATATTAGTCATCACTCATGAATGCCCTGCATGGCTAGCCATCACTTCAGCAGAGGGAATGGATGATAGGGGATCTATACAGTATAGAAATGAAAACAATAATAAAGATGAATACGTTTTAGATTATGCAGGAGTGAAAGAAATGAAATTCGTTTCTTTGCCTAGGAACACTAAGGGCGAAATAGATTTACACAGGCCTTTCATAGACTCTGTTATTTTGCATAATTCTAAAGGCGAAGAGATGAAGAGAATTCCGGAAGTGTTTGACTGTTGGTTCGAATCTGGAGGTATGCCTTATGCTGAGGCGCATTATCTAGGCAAAAAACTAGATGGATTTGATCCTGTGGGTGGAACTGGCCTTCGTTCACTCGGTGGGCTTTTGAAAAATAGAGTCGGTTTTCCGGCGGATTTCGTGGCAGAAGGACAGGATCAGACTAGAGGCTGGTTCTACACTATGACTGTGCTCGGTGTAGCATTATTCGGAATCGCTCCATTTAAAAATGTAGTGGTAAACGGCTTAATCCTAGCCGAAGACGGACAGAAAATGTCTAAGTCAAAAAAGAATTATCCGGATCCAACGACCGTTATAGACAAATACGGAATGGATGCTATTCGCTATTATATTCTTTCTTCACCTGCTGTTTGCGCTGAGGATTTAGCTTTTTCTGAAAAGGGGGTTGATGATATTTTGAAAAAGAATATTAATCGTCTGGACAATGTTATCTCATTCTATGAAATGTATTCAAAGGGAGATGTTATGGCATCCGAAGCGTTAAATTCTAAAAATATTCTAGATAAGTGGATTTTGGCAAAGTTAAAAGAGACTATTTTTGCCACGTCGAGCGCAATGGAGATTTACTCTATAGATAAAGCCACGCGTCCACTCGCTGGATTCATAGAAGACATTTCTGTTTGGTATCTTCGCCGTTCTCGCGATAGATTTAAATCAGATGATGAGGTAGATAAACGCTCGGCGCTCGCTACTACTAAATACGCACTTACTGAATTCGCTAAAATAATGGCTCCATTCATGCCTTTCTTTGCAGAGGCTGTGTATAAACGGGTTAAGGAGGACGGTGGTCCTGAGAGCGTGCACCTTTCCGCTTGGCCAGAATCGGAGAAGAATTCTAAGGAGGAAGAAAAGATTTTAGTGGATATGACTGAGACTAGGAGGATAGTGACTTTAGGATTAGAGGCTAGGGCAAAGGCAAATATTAAGGTAAGACAGCCACTCGCTTCATTAAAAGTAAAATTACTATCTGGATTTTCTTCAGAATTTTTAGATTTAATTAAAGATGAAGTGAATGTAAAAGAGGTTGTACTAGATGAAAATATAACTGGCGTGGAATTAGACATATTCGTCACGAATGAATTAAGAGAAGAGGGAATGGCCCGTGATCTTATCCGTGCTATTCAGGAAATGAGAAAGAAAAAAGGATTAAATCCATCTGATTTAGTTACTTTGACTTTAGAAGGTGATAAAAAGCTTAAGAAGGTGGTCGGAAATCATGAAATAGTCATTACTAAGGTTACGGGTGTTAAAGAAATAGTATTTTCTACTGCTCCGAATGGAGAGATTATAGATTTAGGAGAGATGAAAATAAAGGCAAATATCTAAGGCAAAAATAACTGTGTCGTATCATATCTATACAACTCCGGCTTTTGTAGTATCTTCATTCGCGCGTGGGGAGGCTGATAGAATGTATAAAATTTATACAAAGGATTTAGGAATGATAGATGTGGTGGCACAGGGAGTGAGAAAAGTAAATTCGAAATTATGCTCGCATTTACAGGATTTTAGGCTTTTAGAGATTTCGGTGGTGAAGGGGAAGGAGGTGTGGCGCGCGACAAGCGCTAAAGAGAGCGCGGTGTTCATCCGAACCTTCGAAAACCCACTATCCCGCAGTGCGTACTCTAGAATACTCACGCTTGTCGCGCGCTTCATCCGTGGCGAAGAAGAACACCGTGATCTATTTTCTATTATAGAATCCGGTTTCTTTGCCTTTGAAAAAAACAAAAATACAGAAGCAGAGATTCTAGCCATAGAATACATCACGGTCCTCCGTATATTAAATGCTCTAGGATATATTAAAGAGGGTATTGGCCTAGAGTCATACTTAATGAAAGACATGGAATTTAATGAAATGACTATCTCTAATGCCATAAAAGATAAAAGAAAGATAATTCTAGAAATTAACCGCGCAATAAATGAAAGTCATCTATAATGTGTTATAATATTCGCCATGAATACATCCGAAGATCTAAATAAGATCGACCGGCTAAAGCGGGCACTATATTCCCGAGGTGCTCCAGACATACTCCGTGATCAAAGAGGAAAATTCCATGAAAAGGATTTTTCCGTGAAAGGAAACTGGTCAGAAGATACAAAAGAAATTCCAGACATTAGGCCTGAGGAAGATTTCGGTAAACAGAAGCGCCACATAAGCTTCGTAAAAGTATTTTTTGCCTTCTCTATACTTTTTTTCTTAGCAGCGGCTGGCTATGCAGGATACACATATTTTAATGGCGGAAACACCATTTCAGCAGGGAATGTGGATATTACTATTTCAGGTCCGACAAATGTCTCCGGCGGTGACCCTGTATCTTTCGACGTTCAAGTTTTTAATAAAAACACCGTAAAACTAGAAGTAGTAGACCTTACGGTGGAGTATCCTGATGGCACTGCGAATGCAGATAATTCCGCAGTAGAACTAAAGAGATATACAAAGATACTCGGAGACATAGACCCAGGAGGATTCGTTAGAGAACCCGTGAAGGCGATTTTCTTTGGAGAAGAGCATAGTAAAAAAGATGTTAATGTAAAAATAGAATACAGAGTGGCGAATTCTAACGCCATCTTAACTAAGAACGCTACTTATGAATTTTTCATGCAGTCGTCTCCCGTAACCTTAACGATTTCAGGAAATACAGAGGCGAATTCAGGGCAGGATATTACTGTTGTGGCAAAGCTAACTTCGAATTCAGATCAAATTTTAAAGAATGTATTACTCGTGGCCCAGTATCCATTCGGTTTTAATTATAAGAGCGCAGATATAAAGCCTGCATATGGTAATAATACTTGGTCACTCGGTGATATGCCTCCGAAGGGTACTAGAACCGTTAAGATAACAGGCCAGATCGTCGGTCAGGATGATGAGCAAAGAATTTTTAGATTTAATACAGGCACGAAAAGTTCGAAGGATGAAAAGATCATCGGTACAGCATTCGTCGGAATAGCACAAAGTATTCATATTACAAAACCTTTTATATCCGCGAGTCTCGCCTTAGATGCTGATTCTTCTGGTTCAGACTATATAGTAGACCCAGGTCAAAAAGTCGATGGAATACTAAATTTCCAAAATAATTTACCGACGAATATAAATAACGCAGAGATAAAACTTACTTTTGCCGGGAATGCTTTCATGGTTAGTTCTGTCGATCCAGTCGATGGCCTATATAGGGCTACTGATAAAACTATTACTTGGAATAGAATTACTAGTGGTGAGCTAACCTCGATCTCTCCCGGAGATCAGGGAAAACTTAATTTCCATTTTTTCCCGATGGATATCGGTATCGGAACTACTGATTTAATAAAAAATCCAGAAATAAACCTTACTGTAAATATAAAAGGAACTAGAGCCTCTGAAAGTAATGTTCCAGAAACTATTAATTCTTCCACGGTTAGAAAAATAAAAATCTCTCCGAGGGCCATAATCACCGGTCAGGTATTTCGTACTTCGGGGCCATTTGCTAATTCTGGTCCTATTCCGCCACACGTTGATCAAAAGACGACTTATACGATAATGTGGACATTAACTACTACTTCGAGTAATATTGGCAACACCGTAGTCGTCGGACAGCTTCCCTCATACGTTGACTGGACTGGTTCCTTTGCCCCAGTGGATGAAGACATCACATTTAGTCCTAATGATAAAAAGATTACTTGGAAGGTGGGTCGTTTACCGGCTTATACCGGAATCGGTTCATTTAAGAAGCAGATATCATTTCAGATAGCTGTAACACCTACTTTGAATCAGGTGGGAGAAGTTCCTCCTATACTAGAAGGTGTTTCTTTTAGCGGAATAGACGAATTTACTGGAAATACTATTCAGTCCTCACATACAGATTTAACCACTAAATTTAGTTCGGATTCCACATATAATAGCGGTGATGAATTAATAGCAAAATAGAATAAATGAAAAAAGAAGAAAATAAAATGGAGGAATTAGTATCTCTTTGCAAAAGAAGAGGTTTTATATATCAGGGCTCAGAGATTTATGGTGGCCTCGCTGGTACTTGGGATTACGGACATCTAGGCGTAGCTTTAAAAAATAATATTCGCGCTTTATGGTGGAAGCGCTTCGTCTCTGATAGAGAAGATATGTACGGAGTGGATGCTTCTATTTTAATGAATCAGAATGTTTGGAAAGCGTCTGGTCACGTCGGTGGATTCTCAGATCCATTAGTTGAGTGCAAAAAGTGCAAAAAGCGCTTTCGAGCAGACCATTTAGAAGATAAGAAAAAGTGTCCTGAATGTGGTGGGGAATTAGGTGATGAAAAACAGTTCAATATGATGTTTAAAACTCATGTCGGAGCCACCGAAGATGAGACGTCCATCTCATACCTTCGCCCAGAAACTGCACAGGGAATGTTTGTGAATTTTAAGAATGTCATGGACAGTTTTCATCCTAAGCTACCGTTTGGTCTAGCTCAGATAGGAAAGGCCTTTAGAAATGAGATTGCTCCTCGTGATTTTACCTTTCGTTCCAGAGAATTCGAGCAAATGGAAATAGAGTATTTCGTTCGCCCTACTGACTGGAAGGAAAAGTTTGAACATTTCCGTTCTCAGGTTTTAGAATTTACAAAGGATGTAGGTCTGACCCAGTCTAAAATACATGAACATGAGATAGATCCTAAGGATTTAGCTCATTATTCTAAGCGCACAATAGACTTCGAATTCGATTTCCCATTCGGCGAAAAGAAAGAGCTTTATGGTCTAGCATATAGAACTGACTTTGACCTTTCGGCACATTCGGCTGCATCTGGTGTAGATTTAGCATATTTCGATGAGGCTAATAAAGAACGCTTTGTACCACACTGTATAGAGCCGTCTTTCGGACTAGATAGAACTGTTTTAGCTGTACTTTCTGATGCGTATTCGGAAGATGAAATGAGTGGCGAAGGTGAAAAGAGAGTATTCATGAAATTCTCACCTAGAGTCGCACCTATTAAGGTCGCCGTCTTTCCTTTGCTTAAAAATAAGCCGAATTTAGTGGAAAAAGCTCGTGAAGTATTCCTAAATTTGAAAAAAGTTCACGGAGCTGGAATCATGTTTGATGATAATGGAAATATAGGCAAAAGGTATCGCCGTCAGGATGAAATCGGTACACCCTTCTGTATCACTGTGGATTTTGAAACTGTAGAAAAGGGGACTGGAGTTACAGTCCGTGACCGTGATTCTGGTAAACAGGAAAGAATTATGATCGAAGAGCTCATTCCTTTTCTAAATGGAAAGATGATGATATGATAAGTTTATGGAGACCCCTGAGAATAGCTTTCATGTAACCATATCCGTCGGCACTATAGTAAAAGCGATCATCATCGGCTTGCTCATTTATACTGCTCTCATTTTAAAGGATGTTGTGCTCGTACTCGTCGCGGCTATTGTCGTCGCATCTTCCATAGAGCCTGCTATTTTATGGTTCAGAAGAAAGGCAAAGTTAGGAAGGGTCCCCGCGGCTGTCGTGACGTATTTATTAATCGTCTTTACTTTGGCGGTGGTTCTAATTTTCTTTTTACCGAATGTTTTGAATGAGGCGAGCGCCTATTTAAGTAAATTACCTCAGAATATGAGTGTAAGTGATCTTTGGAGTCCTGTAAAAGACACTGGAATTTTTGGTAACAGTTCTATCGGTAGTATTTCTCCATCTTTTTCTATTCAGGACCTTACATCAGAGATTAAAAAAATCGTTGCTGGAACTGGCGAAGGATTCTTTGCCACGGCGGGCGTAGTATTCGGTGGCTTATTAAGCTTCTTATTAATAGTAGTTTTATCTTTTTATCTAGCGGTGCAGGAGGACGGAGTGGGGAGTTTCCTCCGAGTAGTCGCTCCGGCAAAGGCACGTGATTATGTGGTGGACGTCTGGCAAAGGTCTCAGAAAAAGATCGGTTCATGGATGCAGGGACAGCTTTTACTAGGACTGCTCGTCGGAATTCTCGTTTATTTAGGCCTTTTAATCTTAGGTATTAAGCATGCACTTCTTTTAGCCACACTCGCTGGTCTTTTTGAAATCATTCCTGTTTTCGGGCCGATTCTCTCTGCTATTCCAGCACTTTTAATAGCTACAGTAGACGGAGGGGCGAGCGGAGTACTACTCGTTCTATGTTTATACATCTTAATTCACCAATTCGAAAATCATCTTTTATATCCTCTCGTAGTTAAGAAAGTCGTCGGTATTTCTCCGATCGTCGTTATATTAGCCTTAGTTATCGGTGGAAAATTAGCCGGAATTTTAGGTATACTTCTGTCTGCCCCTATGGCAGCTGTCGTTATGGAGATTTATAATGATATAGAAAAGAAAAAGAAAGCCGCGATGGAGCTACTGAATCCCGCGAAATAGTATAAGAAAAGATGAAATAAGAAAAGAAAAAGTAAGAAAATGCCAAAAAAACCTTTTTACATCACGACGACAATTCCCTATGTTAATGCTGAACCACATCTAGGTCATGCTATGGAATTTATTCGTGCTGACGTAGTGGTACGTTATAAAAAGATGCTTGGATACGAAGTTTTCTTTAATACCGGAACAGATGAACATGGAATAAAAGTTTTTAAGAAGGCATCGGAGATGAAAGTAGATCCTCAAAAGTATGTGGATGAATATGCGGCTATATTTAAGGGCATTTATCCTATTTTAGGACTTTCGGAAGATTTGAACTTTATTAGAACTACAGATTCGCATCATATAATGGCGGCGCAGGAATTCTGGAAGAAGTGCTTAAGTGGTGGATATATTTATAAGAAGAATTATAAGACGAAATACTGCGTCGGATGTGAGCTAGAGAAGATGGACTCAGAATTAAATGATGATGGCAAATGTCCACTGCACCCTAATTTGCAAATAGAATTAATCGATGAAGAAAATTATTTCTTTAAATTTAGCGCTTTTCAGAAACCTCTTTTAGATTTTTATAGTACTAATCCAGATTTCGTACAGCCGGAATTTAGATTTAATGAAATTCGCTCTTTCGTCTCTCGCGGGCTAGAGGATTTTAGTATTTCTAGGATGAAGAGTAAAATGCCTTGGGGGATAGAAGTGCCCGGAGATTCTAGTCAGGTTATGTACGTTTGGTTTGATGCTCTTGTGAATTATATATCAGCTATAGGCTGGCCGGATGATTTGGCGAAATTTGATAAATGGAGCCGGGAATCAGGGGGAATGGTGCAGTATTGCGGAAAGGATAATCTTCGCCAACAGTCAGCGATGTGGCAGTCTATGCTCATGGCTGCTGGACTACCGAATTCACAGAAAATCATCATAAACGGCTTTATAACAGGCGCCGGAGGGGTAAAAATGAGTAAGTCACTAGGGAATGTCGTTTATCCAGCTGAGATCGTTCAGGAATACAGCACTGATGCTTTGCGCTATTTCGTTTGCCGAGAATTAAGCCCTTTTGAGGATAGCCCGTTTACAAAGGAACGCTTTAAAGATTCGTATAATGCGGCATTGGCAAATGGAATAGGAAACCTCACTAGTCGAATGATGAAAATGGCTTCTCAGTTCGGTATTAAAGCTGATTTAGCGCAGGATGAGGAAATTAAGGCTTCAAAAGAGTGGATGGAATACACTGAAGCTTTCGACCGTTTCGACCTGCAGTCAGCTTCAAATGTTATTTGGAAAATTATCTCCGATGCAGATGCATATATACAAAAGACACAGCCTTTTAAATTAGTAAAGACTGCGCCAGAGGAGGCAAAGGAGCATTTGATTCATTTAATAAAGGAACTTTATAAAATCAGTTTTCTTTTGACACCTTTTATGCCGGAGACTGCTCGCATAGTTTCTGAATGCGCACTTAAAGGCATTTCTCCAGAGAAGCCTCTATTCATGAGAAAGTAGAAAGTGATCAGGATAGTTAAAACAAAAATATGGAAAAAAATAAAAAATGGAGGTATATAGATGCCCATGCACATATTAATATTGCGGATTTTGATGCAGATCGAGATGCTGTTCTTTTACGTGCGAGCGAGGCAGGGGTTTATATAATAGACGTCGGTGTAGATTTGAGCACTTCCGAAAAGGCTATCGCTCTAGCTAAGAAAAATGATGGAATAAAAGCTGTGGTGGGGGTTCATCCGACCGAAATTCCTTTAAATGAAAAAGATAGATTAGTTTTAGGGGAAAAGTTACGGGCTATAGCGAAAGAGTCAGAAGTGATAGCTATCGGAGAATGCGGACTAGACTATTTTCATAATGACGATGAGATAAATAAGTTAGCACAAAGAGAATTATTTGAAATGCAGATAGACATTGCTCATGATTTAAATAAGCCTTTAATGCTCCATATTAGGAATGGAAAAGGGCGGAATCAAAATGCGAACGAGGAGGCCTTAGAAATCTTAAGTATTAGAAAACCGAAAGCTGGGGGAAATGCTCATTTTTTCTCTGGAACTTTGGAAGAGGCGAAAAGGTATATTGAGCTAGGGTTCACCCTATCTTTTACTGGTGTAATAACATTTGCTAGGAATTATGATGAGATAATTAAAAATATTCCTTTGGATAAGATTCTCTCTGAGACTGACTGTCCGTTCGTGGCTCCTTTGCCTTATAGGGGGAAAAGGAATGAGCCGGCGTATGTGGTCGCGGTGGTTAAGTGGCTAGCGGATATTAAGGAGATACCAGAAGAGACTGTTCGAGGGGCTATTATGAAGAATGCATCAAGATTGTTTAAAATTTAGATAAAAAATTCATTATTTCTTTAGAACTTCTTTAGGAATATTTCATATGTATTGTGTAATAATAGTCCTGTGGGCAAGGATCCGGATTGTAACCCCTCACACCCCTTTTAAGTAAGACGTCATCGTGCCCTGTTGTTTGTATGACATTAAGACAGACAGAAGTATAGCTAAGGTCTCAGCAGTCTTCTCTCTGAATGAACCGAATGATATTTTCCTCTTAAGTACAA